>NZ_JAPWCB010000001.1:0-244175 GCF_041433745.1 Gemella sp. 27098_8_149
TCGCTTAATAAAAGCTTTTTAGATATCTAATAAACTTTGCGGGGGTGACTCTACAAAATCGATTTCTCTGAAATCACGATTTTTGAGTCACTCCTAATGTAAAATTATTTATAGTGTAATATATTTTTTAATTAAATTTATCGATTAATTATAGCTGATAAATTAACTTTTTTCACTTTAATCTAGTGTTTAAAACAACTCTATGCTATAATATATATTGAAAAAATTTGTCTGAGAGGTAAATGATGAAATATGTATCAGTGGCTGTAGATGGGCCAGCAGGATCAGGAAAAAGTACAATAACAAAAATGGTAGCAAAATCATTAGGATTCAACTATGTTGATACTGGTGCAATGTATAGAGCTTTAACGTATAATTTCTTATCTAATGGATTAGATAAATTAGAAGAAGAAATAATTAAAGACTTATTAAGTAAAATTGAATTCAGAGTCGAGTATGTTGAGGGGGTTCAACATGTATATGTTAACGACGAAGAAGTAAGTGATAAAATTAGAACAGCAGAAGTATCGAAATTTACATCGTTATTCGCTAAATCTCCAGCGGTGAGAGATTTCTTAATTGATACTCAAAGAAATCTAGCGAATACTAATAATATTATTATGGATGGTAGAGATATCGCATCTGTAGTGCTTCCAAATGCTGATGTTAAAATTTTCTTAACTGCGTCAGTAGAAGAAAGAGCTAGAAGAAGAGTACTAGATTTCGAGCGTCAAGGTATCGAAAATGTAGATTTTGAAAAAGTAAAAGAAGATATTAAAGCGCGTGATTGGCAAGATGAGAATAGAGATATAGCGCCACTAGTTAAAGTAGATTCGGCTACATTATTAGATACAACAAGCTTAAGTATTGATGAAGTTGTTGAAAAGATGACTGAACTAGTTAAAAGTGTAGAAAAATAGAAATTAGTAGGAGAGTACTATGTATAATTTTATTAGAAAGTTATTAGCACTGTATTATAAAACTTTTTACAAGGTTACTATTGTTAATAAAGAAAAAATCGAGAATGCTAAGGGTGTTGTAATTTCTGGAAATCACTTGAGTAATCATGACCCACTATTATTTCCGGCGTTCTTTGACAAAAAAATACGCTTCATAGCAAAAGAAGAATTGTTTAAAATTATTTTTGTGAAACAGGCTTTAGAAGCTACAGGAGCAATTCCAATTAAGCGTGGAACGTTCGATAGAACTGCTATTAATAATAGTATTAAATTACTTAGAGAAGGTGAAGTTGTTGGGATATTTCCTGAAGGGACACGTTCGCACTCTAAAGAACTAGATTTAGGTGAATCTCATAATGGTGCGTCATTTATAGCGACAAGAGCAAAAACAAAAATTATCCCATTTGCAATTATTCCTAATAAAAATTTCAGAATTTTTTCTAGTATTAAGATTGTAGTTGGGGATGAAATTGATGCAGCTTCTTTAAAAGAAGAAGGCAAGAGTCATGATGAAATTACTGCGATCTTAATGGAAAAGATTTCTGAGTTAATTGCGAAGGAGAAATAAAGTGTACGAAAAAACAATAAAATTCAAATTAGAAAAAAAATTCTTTAATCAAGCAGGTTTCTTAGATAATAAATATGTTTATGATTGGATGAATTTAGCTAAAAAATATTATTTAAATGGTTTAGGAATTGATATTGATTCATTAATAAACTATGATTTATATTATGCTGATATCGATGTTAAATATTCAATTAGATCAAATATTAGATATAATAGTCAAGATATTTTCATTAAAACATGGATAGAAAAACATAGTGGTATTAAAACTATTTTTTCTTATGAATTCTATGTAGACGGGGAAGTTGTGATTCTTGCTACAAGTTCTCACAATATTCTTGGTACTGATAGTGATCGTGCTATTAGAATAGACCGTAATTTACCGAAATGGGATCAAATCCTTAAAGATGTAGTAGGTAATGAATATACAGAGTAAGATTTTTAAAAAATTAGTGAGCAATTAGTAACTATATACATAAAAGATAGTTACTAGTTGTTCATTTTTAATTACACTGTTAGTCACTACAGGAGAAACTTGAATTTTTAATCATCGTTAAGTTACAGTTTGTTTATTTACAATAGCCACTTTAATTGATAAAATATCTATTTTGTTATATACTTTAAGGTGGTTTAAAATGTAATTATTTTAAAATTAGATATTTTTAAAAATAAAAAAAGAAAGGTAGATAGTATGATATATTTAGATAATTGTGCTACAACTAAACCGTATAAAGAAGTACTTGATACATTTGTTGAAGTTAACAATTCATATTTTGGTAACGCTGCTAGTATCAATAAGTTTGGGAAAACAACTAATAAACTTCTTTCAGCTGCCAGAGGACAAGTAGCATCTATCTTACAAGTTGCTGAAGATAGTATATTTTTTACTTCTTGTGCTACTGAAAGTAATAATATAGCTTTACTAGGAAGTGTTGAACATAAGAAAGATTTTGGTAATAGGATTATTGTTTCAAAAATAGAACACCCGTCTGTTTTAGAATCTTTTAGAGAGTTGGAAAGAAGAGGATTTATACTAGACTATTTGAATGTTGATGAAGATGGAGTAGTGGATTTAAATCATCTAAAAACATTATTAACAAAAGAGACAATTCTATTAAGTGTGATGCAAGTTAATAATGTATTTGGAGCAATTCAGCCGATTGAAGAAATTTCAGAAATATTAAAAGATTATCCAAAGGTACACTTTCACGTAGATGGGGTGCAAGGGGTATTAAAAGATAAAATAGATTTATCAAAAGTTGATAGCTATGCAATTTCTGCGCATAAGTTTCACGGAATAAAAGGTGTTGGAGTACTGTACTTAAAATCTAGAAGAACAGTTCACAATATTACTTTTGGTGGAGGTCAAGAAGATGGCTTACGAAGTGGGACTGTTAATGTTGCAGCTGCAGCAAGTCTTGCAAAAGCTCTAAGATTATCACAAGAAAAAGTAGATTCTGTAAAAGTAAAACATAAAGAATTTAAGAATATGATTGTTGAAGGTTTTTCAGAATACAATCACATAGTAATTAATTCTCCATTAAGTGAAAAGTATATTGATTCAATTATAAATATCAGTTTACCTAAGATCAAAGGAGAGGCGATTGTCAATGCTCTTAATGAGAGAGGGATAATGGTATCAACTACTAGTGCATGTTCTTCTAAAACTTTCCATCTAAATGAGGCTCTTTTCGCAAGAGGATTATCGAGAGAGAATATTGAGGGAAGTATTCGAGTAAGTTTTTCAAATGAAACTACTAAAAAGGAAGTAGAAACATTTATCGAAGTGTTTATTGATGAATATAATAAAAAATTTAAAGAGGTAATTGAAAGTGGAATTTAGTCATATTATAGTGAGATATGGAGAACTTACTCTGAAATCTGGTAACAGAAATGAGTTCTTAAAAAAATTAACAAAAAACATACGTTATAATCTTCAAGGTTTAACAGGTTTCCATGTTCAAACTAAAAGAGATAGAATGTATATACATCTAGATCATAATGAAGATGTACAGGAGATTATGGAACGATTAAAGAAAGTTCCAGGTATTCACAACTTTTCTCCAGTATTAAGAGCAGGATTAGATGTTGAAGAAGCTAAAAAAGTTATAGACAGACTTCTAGAAACTAAGTTAGATAAAGAATATAAATTTAAAATTCAAACTAAACGACCAAATAAAAACTTCCCACATAATACAAATGAATTAAACAATGTATTTGGAAGCCATGTTCTAATTAATTATAAGAATTTAAAAGTAAATGTTAAACAACCTGATTTTATAATTAATGTTGAAGTAAGAAGTGAAGGGATTTTTATCTTTACCGACTTTATTAAAGGTGTAGGAGGATTCCCAGTAAATACATCTTCTAAAGCATTGTTATTATTATCTGGAGGAATCGATTCACCAGTAGCGGCTCATACGTTACAAGTAAAAGGTGTAGAAGTTGAAATGATTCACTTCCAATCGCCACCATTTACTTCAGCAGAAGCTTTACAAAAGATTTTTGATTTAACAATTAAATTAAGTCAGGTTGTGGGTAGAATTAAACTTCATGTTGTAAACTTTACTAAGTTACAAACAGAAATTGTAAAACGTGTACCTTCAAATTACACAATGACTTCAACTAGAAGATTCATGTTACGTATTGCTGAAGAAGTAGCGAAAAAAGAAGGTTGTTTAGCAATAGCTACAGGAGAATCACTTGGACAAGTAGCATCTCAAACTCTTGAGTCAATGAATTGTATCAATGAGGTAACTAACTTACCAGTTTTACGTCCATTATTAACTATGGATAAAGTTGATATTATTAAAATTGCACAAGATATTGATACTTTAGAGATTTCCAACTTGCCGTTTGAAGACTGTTGTACAATTTTCACACCTAAAGCTCCAAAAACTAAGCCAAGATTAGAAAAAATCAAAGCTTACGAAGCTCGTGATGATTATTCAGATCTTATCGCTGAAACGCTAGCTAGTGTAGAAACATATTTATTCGATAAGAATGGTAGAGTAGTAACGCAAGACATGAGAGAAAAAGAAGTTAAAAACGAAGAAAAAGAAGATTTTTCAGGATTATTATAATATAGAAAGTGAGATAATTAATGGAAAAAAAAGTAATAGTAATTGGAGCTGGTTTAGCAGGTAGTGAAGCTGCTTGGCAACTAGCAAAACGTGGTGTTAAAGTGGATCTTTATGAGATGAGACCGAAAAAAATGACACCTGCACATAAGACTCAAAACTTTGGAGAATTAGTATGTTCTAACTCATTAAGAGCAAACAATATAACTAATGCTGTAGGTCTTTTAAAAGAAGAAATGAGAATGTTAGATTCTATTATAATTAAATGTGCAGATGCAACACAAGTACCTGCAGGTGGCGCATTAGCCGTAGATAGAGATAAATTCTCAGAGATGATTACTGAAACAATTAAAAATCATCCGAATATTAATGTAATAGGCGAGGAACTTCCAACAATACCTAAAGGTGATATTCCTGTAATTGTTGCGACAGGTCCACTTACATCAGATGCATTAAGCCAAGATATTAGAAATTATACTAAACAAGATGGATTATACTTCTACGATGCTGCGGCTCCTATTATTGAAAAAGATTCAATCGATATGGATAAAGTTTACCTTAAATCAAGATATGATAAAGGTGAAGCTGCATACCTAAACTGCCCGATGACAAAAGAAGAATTCACTAACTTTTATAATGAATTAATAAATGCAGAAGCTGCACCATTAAAAGAATTTGAAAAAGAAATTTATTTTGAAGGTTGCATGCCTTTTGAAGAAATGGCTAAACGTGGTGAAAAAACGTTATTATTTGGACCTATGAAGCCAGTAGGTTTAGAAGATCCAAAAACAGATAAACGTCCATATGCAGTAGTGCAACTACGTCAAGATAATAGCGAAGGAACTTTATATAATATCGTAGGATTCCAAACACACCTAAAATGGGGAGAACAAAAGAGAATTATTAACATGATCCCTGGGTTAGAAAATGCCAATATTGTACGTTATGGTGTTATGCACAGAAATACTTACTTAAATTCTCCGCAATTATTAGAGAAAACATATAGACTAAAAGAGGAGAAAAATATCTACTTTGCTGGTCAAATGACTGGTGTTGAAGGTTATGTTGAAAGTGCAGCTTCTGGAATTGTTGCAGCATTAAATGCTTTATACAATACTGAGGATAAAGAAATAGTATTCCCAACTGAAACTATGATAGGTGCTATGGCAAACTATATTGTAGATAACACTAGTAAAAATTTCCAGCCTATGAATGCGAATTTTGGAATTATTAAACCACTTCCAGAAAGAATTAAGGATAAAAAGGAAAAATATGAAAGATATGCTAAAAGATCTTTAGAATTGTTAGAAAATTTCAAAATTGATTAAATTAATTTCTTAAAAAGTCTTACAATTTATAAAAATTAATGGTATAATAGTCAAGGAAGTATTTTGTAAGGAGAAAATTAATGGCAAGTTTATTACAAAAAACACGAAAAATTAGTACAATTTTACAAGAAGGACGCCATGAAAATGTTGACTTTGAGGCTATGGCAATGCGCTTAAGCCCAATCTTAGATTCAGTCGTGTATATTCTTGATACTGAAGGTAATATACTTGGATACGATTCGATTATTGATTACTCTAATGAGCGAATGGAAAAAATTATTCAAGATAGAAAGGTGCCAAAAGCATACTTAGACGCAACATTAAAAGTGTATGCGACTAAAGTAAATATCCCATTCCAAGATCCATTATCTATCTTCCCTGAGGAAGAACAAGAACGTTTCGAAAGTAACAGTTATACGGTTATCTTACCTATTCGTGGTGGGGGAGATCGTTTAGGAACATTAGTTATTGGTAGAATGGATAGTGATTTTAAGGATGAGGATTTAGTTTTAGCTGAATATGCATCAACAGTAGTAGGAATTGAAATTTTACACGAGAAACAAGATAAAGAGAAAAACTTAGCACGTGATAAAGATATGGTTAATATGGCATTGAATTCATTATCATTCTCTGAAAAAGAAGCTATTGAACATATCTTTAGAGAATTAGATGGAACTGAAGGATTGCTTATCGCAAGTAAAATCGCAGATAGAGTGGGGATTACTAGATCTGTAATCGTTAATGCATTAAGAAAATTAGAAAGTGCTGGAATTATTGAATCTAAGTCTTTAGGTATGAAAGGAACTTATATTAAAGTTCTAAAAGAGTATTTCTTAGAATTAATGTTTTCTAATGAATTTTAATAAGTAAAATTGTAAAAAAAAAAAGAAAGATCGTTTGTGTACGGTCTTTCTTTTTTTGGTTGATTTAGTTTTGAATTAGGTATTTTATATTATTGCAATTTACTTAAGAATTTTTCGTTATTAATTATAACTCTTGTATGAGAAGCATCTCCGATTTTTTTATCTTGCTCGTATGCTTCTAAAGAAAAGATGATTATTTTTTCTTTGATGATTTCAGTTATCTTACCTTGTACTGTTATTTCTTTGCCTACTAGAGTAGGTGCTATGTGATTAATATTTATGTTGCTTCCAACTGAACCTAATTCTTCAGGTAAAAATGTGTTTAAGTATTCTTTTGCAGCATTTTCCATAAATGCAACAAGACTTGGTGTGGCAAATACTTCTAGGTCGCCACTCCCCATACTAATCGCAGTATTATTTTCTTGAACTAAATAAGTTTTTTTAAACTCTTTATTGATTTCTATATTCATAATATTATCCCTCTGTTTATTCATAAAATGTTACTTCATAATCTACAAATTTATTATCTTTGTAATTAAATTTGGCTGAAAAGAATGGTTTTTCTTTTACTAACCAATCTAGAAAGATATAATCACCTTCCCAAGTCTTAATATTTTGTATTTCTGACTTTTTAACCCAAACTAAATCACCTTCGTTGCAGTCTTCGGTTAAAGTACCTTCATAGTTAGTTGCTGTATATACGTATGTGTACCAATCTTTTTCACCATCAAAATTAGGAAATGTGATGATTCCTCTTAATTTAGGTTTAATAATATCTAAATTTGTTTCCTCTTTGACTTCTCTTATTACGCAATCTTCTGGACTTTCTCCTGGTTCAAACTTTCCTCCAACACTGATAGTTAGTCCTTCGTGTATATCATTTTCTTTTTTTGTTCTTTTAAGCATCAGAAAGTTTTGTCCATCATCAACATAACACATAGTTGCTAGTACGTTGTTCATATAATATCTCCTGTATTTAAATAAAAAGTAGGAAGGAGGAAAAACTCCTCGATACCTACTTTATAAAATTTCTATATACTAATTGTTAAAGTTTATTTTTCTTCGCGTTTTTTATCGATACCTACTACGTCAAATAAAGCAGCAAAAATTGTAAATAATACAGCTAAAATTGCGCAGTCACGAATTGTATTGATTTCACCGTTGCTTCCTAAAATAGATGATACGATAAATACTATAACAGCTGAAAATATAAATGACCAAAATAGTGAAATAATATATCTCATTGTTACCACTCCTTAATTTTTATCTACATTAATTATTATACAACTATTCTTACGATCTAGCAAGATTTTTATTGATAAATTGTTTAATAAATATATTGCTTTTAAATATAATTAAATAGGTGTAGAATTAATTTAGTTAAAAATCATTTTGAAATAAATATGTAAATAGTGAAAATGTCTATGGTTTATTTTCAAAAAATCTAGATTAAAATTAAAAATGTGTTATAATATAAACAATAGTAAGGAGAATGCTTATGTACAAAAAAATATACATTGACAAAAATATGGAGCAATTAATATCAGAAGATTTTAAAAGAATATTAATTGATAGCAGTATTCCTTTTGATTTTACAGATGAGTTGAATATTGTTGACAGGAATACGTTATATTTAACTAATGACAAGAACCGACTTAGCAAAAATTTAATAAATGTATTTTTATTAACAAATGACTATGATTTTTTAGATGTAAAAAATTCAATTTTTATAAAAAATATAGAAGATATTGCTAATGTTATAAAAAATGATGTTTGGAAACAATGGGCACAAGAACTACAGTTTTTAGCTCAGTGTAGCCTAGCATATAGTAAAGATAAATTTGATAGAGAACGCTCTGAGAGAATTAGAGAGATTGCTTGTGAAATGTTATCCTTTAAATATGATTTACCTCTAGAAAAGATTAAGATGGATTTTGCAGGAGAGATTGGCTATCAAACGCCTAAGGTGGAAACAAGGGCAGCAGTTATTAAAGATGATAAGATATTATTGGTAAAAGAACAATTTGATGGAAAATGGGCATTACCAGGTGGGTATCAAGATGTTAATGTAAGTATTAGAGAAAATGTAATTAAAGAATCAAGTGAAGAGGCGGGTGCCGTAGTTAATCCGATAAAGGTAGTTGCAGTACTAGATTATAATAGACATCACCATGTCAATTTCCCGTATGGAATGGTTAAGATCTTTGTATTATGTGAGTATATTACGCATAGCTTTAATGAAAATACGGAGACATTAGGAGCGGATTTCTTTTCTCTTGATGAATTACCTGAATTATCTATAACAAGAACTACCAAAAAACAGTTAGAAATGTGTTTTGAATGTTATAAAAATCCTCAAAATTGGGATACAATTTTTGATTAAATTAGACAAGGAGTTGATTTATAAAATATGAATTTGAGAGAGACTTTAATTAATAAAAATCTTCCAGTCCATGAGCAACTAATTTTTTGTTTATTATTAACAGCAGTTGGAGGTTTTTTTGATGCGTATACCTTTGTTAATTGTGATGGAATATTCGCAAATGCCCAAACTGGGAATTTGATTTTTGTTGGTATTGACCTAATCGAAGGGAATTATCGTGATGTTATACATTATTCAATTCCTATTTTATCTTTTATTATAGGGGTATTAGTAAGTAAATTTATTGAGTCGAAGTATAAGGAATTATCAATATTTAAACATATTTATATGTTGTTACTTATTCAGATATTTGCATTACTAGTTATTTTTATAAAATATAAGTTTTTTGGACTAGATATTAGACCAATTGTTATTTCTTTTATTTGTGCTATACAATTTGATGGATTTAGAAAAGTAAATAATTTAGTTTTTGCAAGTGTATTTTGCACTGGGAATTTACGTTCGATGAGTGAACACTTATATAAATTTGTTGTTTTAAAAAAGAAAGAGAGTAAAATTCCATTATTAATATACTTTACTCTTATTTTGGTATTTTTAACAGGGGTAATTTTAGGTGCAGCAATGTCTAAATACTTCATGCATAAAGCGATATTTTTACCTCTAGTTATTATATGTATTAATTTGATTTTTGTTACAATTATTTATCATAAATTTGGAAGAAAAAGAATATAAAATAATAAAATTTCAAGGCGATTTTAGGTAACACTTTTTATCTATGAGAAGCGTCTTGAAATTTTTTATATTTAGCCAAAAATTGTTGTAAATGCATTTACATAAAGTTTTATAGATGTTATAATCAATATAGAAATAAAATTAGGGTAATTTTAATACTAAGGGGGTAATTACATGAGTGAAACAGTATTAAAAAATTTCAATGAATATTTACTAAAAAGAAAAGGATTTTCTACGAATACTATTAATTCATACGATAGAGATTTAAAAAAAATCTTTTTATATTTAGCTGAAAAAGGGTATTCTACTGAAGATTATTCTTGGTTAAATGAAGAGTTTGTGACTAGATATATTGATTATTTAAAAGATAAAGAGTATTCTTCTGCAACACTTTCAAGAACTATTTCTACGGTTCATATTTTTGTGGAGTATTTATGGTCTGCAAAAATTATTCCAAATAGAGTAAATATAGATGTACACATTGATAAAGATGAACATGCTGATTTAGTAATTTTTACAAGACAAGAAATTTCTAAAATCTTAGATATAGAAACAAAGAATCTGATGAACTATCGAGATAAAGCAATATTTGAATTATCTTATTCAATTGGAATTAAACCAACAGAATGTATTAATATAGAACTTGGAGATGTTAATACAAATATAGGGTATATAAAATATAAGAAAAAAGATGGATATAGAACAGTTCCTTTAAACAGGGAATGTGTAGAAGCTCTTGAGAACTATATTGTAGAGTTGAAGAAAGAATATCCAGAAATCAAAGATAACAGCAAGTTATTCTTGAACCACGATGGTGAAAGTATTAGTCGTCAAGGGTTCTGGAAAATTTTCAAAAAACGTCAGCAAGATTTAGGTTTGACAAAAGAATTAAATACTATGAATTTTAGAAATTCTCTAGCTATTCATCTTCTAGAAGAAAAAGTGCCAGCTGAAGAGGTACAAGAATTATTGGGATTAAAAAATATTCATAGTCTAAAATTATATTTCTCTAGTCTTGAGGGAAATAAATCGAAAAGAATGATGACGAATCATCCAAGAAAAACGATTAATTAAAGGAAAAAATAAATGTATAATGTTAACTTAGAGGTTTTTCAAGGTCCACTTGATTTACTTTTGCATTTAATTGAAAAGATGGAGATTGATATTTATAATATTCCAATAGCTCAACTAACAGAAAGTTATTTGGAGTATATTAATAATAGTGATGAATTTTCATTGGAAAATGCAGAAGAATATATTGTAATGGCTGCAACATTACTACATATAAAAAGTAAAAATTTACTTCCTAAGTTTGAAGACGAAACTATAGAAGATGAAGAGGATTTGGTTCAACAACTTCTAGATTATAAAAATTATAAAGAACTTAGTGAAAAACTGGATAATCTTCAAAAAATTCGAGCACAATACTTAGATAAAGAAAGTGTAAGTATTGAAGTAGAAGCTAATGTTAAAAATCTTAGAATACCATCTTCAAAATTACTTAGAGCAATGGAAAATATCCTTAGGTCTTTAGATGATGTAGAAGACGAGGTTTCATTAATTAGCTATAGGAGAGAAGTTTCATTTGAACAAGTAAAAGAAGAACTAAAAGATAAGTTTAAAAATAAGGGAAATATATCATTTTTCGAATTGATTAAATCATATTCACAAAAAAATGAGGTTGTTCTAGTATTTATGGGAATATTGGCAATGATTAAAGACCAAGAATTGCTATGTGTTGACAAAGATAGTGGAATCATTCTAGAATATAAATCAAAGGAAAATTAATATGTTATTAGATGAAATAAAAAAAATAATAGAGGCTTTACTTTTTATGAAAGGTGAAGAGGGTCTTAATATAGAGTATTTTTCAACTTTTATGGAAGTTGAGCCACATGAAGCTGAAAATATGTTAAATGTATTTTGTGAAGAGTACAATAAGTTTAATAATTCTTTAATTATTAAAAAATTTGGAACTACATACAAAATGCTAATAAGAGATGAAATGGCTGAAATAATCAAAAAAGCTGTAATATCTAAAAACCTTGTAAAGTTATCTAAGGCTTCTTTGGAAACTTTAGCGATTATCGCGTATAATCAGCCGATAACAAAAATTCAAATTGATAAAATAAGGGGTGTAAGTAGTGATTCTATATTACACTCTCTTGTTAGTAAAGAGCTTATAGTTTCGAACAAAACTTTAGATACTATTGGTAAACCGAAGTTATACGAAACAACAGATCTATTTTTAGATGTTTTTGGATTAGAGAGTTTAGAACAATTACCTAAATCGGAAATTGTTACTAACGAACAGATAAATAAATTTTTACAAAATTAGGAGGACAACATGGCAGAAAGATTGCAAAAATTAATAGCTGCATCTGGATATACATCAAGAAGAAAGGCTGAGCAACTTATTCTTGATGGAAAAGTAAGTGTAAATGGTGAAGTAGTAAAAGAGCTAGGGGTTAAAGCAGAACCTAGTGATATTATTATTGTAGAAGGTGTGCGTTTATTAAAGGAAAATAAAAGATATTATTTATTCTACAAACCTGAAAAAGTAATTACTTCAATGTCTGATGAAAAAGATAGAACATGTGTAAAAGACTTTTTTGAGAATGTTAATGAACGTGTAGTACCAGTAGGTAGATTAGACTACGATACATCAGGTGCACTTATTATGTCAAATGATGGTGAGTTTATCAATTTAATAACACACCCTAAACATAAGATTAAAAAAACATATGTTGCAAAAATTAATGGGAAATTAGAAGAGCATCACCTAAGAATACTTCGTAACGGTGTTAGAATTGATAATTATAAAACTGCAAAAGCTGAAGTTAATGTTGTTAAAAATAAAAACAAGAGCGGTAATACTCTAGTGAGATTAACAATACATGAAGGGAAAAATCGTCAAGTAAGAAGAATGTTCGAAGCATTAGGGTATGAGGTGATTAAATTAAAACGTGAATCTATCGAAGACCTAACGTTAGAAGGATTAAAAAAAGGTGAATATAGACCTCTTACTATTCATGAAGTGAAACGACTTATTAATAAGGCTAAGAATGGTGAGAAGTAAATAAAAAATTAGGAAGTGATGTATAGTGGCAGAGAGAATATTAATAATAGATGATGAGGAAAGAATAAGAAAATTATTAATAATGTATCTTGAAAAAGAAGGATATATTGTCGATGAAGCTAGTAATGGTCATGATGGTTTAGAAAGATTGAAATATATGGACTATTCTTGCGTGCTTCTAGATGTTCAATTACCAATGTTAAATGGAAAATCTATTTTATCAGAACTTAGAAAAACTAAAGCTACACCAGTAATAATTATGTCGGGGCAGGCAGACGAACAGAGTAGAGTAGAAGGATTCGAGTTAGGGGCAGATGATTATGTAATTAAGCCTTTTAGCCCAAGAGAATTGATGCTAAGAATTAAAGCTATTCTGCAACGTACTAAGAGAAGTGTGTTTTATACTCCAGAACTTTATGCAAAAGATGTACTTGTTTTTCCTGGTTTAATCATTGACGTGAATTCTCATAAGGTTATAGTTGATGATAGTGAAGTGTTATTAACACCGAAAGAGTTTGACCTTTTACTATTTTTGGCTAAATCTCCAGATAAAGCATTTAAACGTAATGAGATATTGCGTGCTGTTTGGGATTATGATTTTTATTCCGATCTTAGAACTGTAGATACGCATATTAAACGAGTTAGGAAAAAATTTGATAAAATATCTCCGATAGTTGCTCAGATGATTGTAACTGTTTGGGGTATAGGATATAAATTTGATACATCACAAAATAGTCTATAAAAGGAGAAAATATGCTAGCATTTTATAGAAATTTAGCAAAGTTAACTAGAACTGCAAGTAAATTAGCAGGAAAAAAGGGAACAGATTTACCAGGTAAGGTACTAAGAAAAGTAAATGACAATGTCCTTACTAAATTAGCTAGTGATTTCGATGAAATTGTTTTTGTAACAGGGACTAATGGAAAAACGACAACATCAAATCTTATAGGTCATACTTTAAGAGCTGCTGGTGAAAACTTTATTAATAATTTTGAAGGAGCAAATATGTTAGATGGTATTATCTCAACGTTTGCTATTCAAGGGAGAAATAATACTAAATTAGCCATTATTGAAATTGATGAAGGTTCCATTAAACGTGTTATGAAATATATTACACCAACAAAATTTGTTATCAATAATTTCTTTAGAGATCAGATTGATAGATTTGGAGAAATTGATACTCTTATTGCTACAATTGGAGAACAACTTGAAGGGAAAAAAATCCAGTTAATCTTAAATAGTGATGATCCTTTTGTTACAAGACTTTCTAAGTATGGTGAAGATAATATTTATTTTGGAATTGCAAAGGATGCATATCAATTTTCTGATTTTGGAATTTCTGAATCAAAATTCTGTCCAAATTGCGGTATGGAGTTGATTTATGATCATGTTCATTATAGTCAACTTGGGTTTTACCATTGTTCTAAATGTGATTTTGAACATCAAAATGTAAATTATGAAGTTACAAAAGCAACTGTTGAACCATTTATTAATATGAGCGTAAATAATGGAGAAGCGATTGAGACAAAACTTGCTGGAGATTATAATATTTATAATCTACTTGCCGCATATTCTTTACTAAAAGAATTAGGTTTATCTGAAGACAAAATTAAAAAAGGTTTAGGGACATATACTCCTACCAACGGACGTATGCAAAGTATAAGTTTTGCTAACGGATCTACAGTGTTATTAAATCTTGCAAAAAATCCAGCTGGATTAAATGCGTCATTAGCTATTGCTAATTCGATTAAGGAAGAAATAAATTACTTATTAGTGCTTAATGATAATGGGGCTGATGGAATTGATATATCATGGATATGGGATACAGACTTTGATATATTATTAGGTCAAAATATTAACAATATTGTATGTTCAGGAAAAAGAGCAAAAGAATTAGCATTAAGATTAAAATATTGTGGAATTAACGCTAATGTTGTAGTGAATGAGGATATACCAGAAGCTGTAGCTAAACTGAAAAGTTATAATGAAAAGTATGCAATTGCTATTCCGAACTACACAGCATTAGTAGAAACTCAAAGAGAATTGGAGAAATAATTCTATGGATTTAAAATTATATCATTTTATGCCAGATAAATTAAATTTATATGGTGATATAGGTAATGTTATCGCATTAAAGAAACGTTGTGAATGGCGTGGAATTAATCTTGAGATTGAAAATATCACTTCAACTGATGGAGTGAAATTAACAGATTGTGATATGTTCTTTATTGGAGGAGGATCTGATAGAGAGCAGTGTATAGCGACAGAGCAATTTAGTAAGATTAAGAATGAATTTAAATCTGCTATTGAAGATGGAATTCCAGCTCTTACTATTTGTGGTGGTTATCAATTTCTTGGTGAGTATTATAAAACTGTAGATGGTGACAAACTTCCAGGATTAAATATACTAGATTTCTACACAGAGTCAAAAAAAGATGCACCGCGTCTTATAGGTAATATACTAGTTGAATCTGAAAAATTTGGTAATATAGTAGGATTTGAGAATCATGGTGGAAGAACATACCACAATTATGAAACTCTAGGTAATGTAGTGGTTGGATATGGAAATAATGATGAAGATAAAAAAGAAGGAATTCTTTATAATAATCTTATTGGAACTTATCTTCATGGTCCAATTTTACCTAAGAACCCTAATGTAACAGATTATTTAATCAAAGCTGCATTAGATAATAAATATGGAACTTATGACTTTATTGAATTAAACAATGATATAGAGTTAAATGCCAATAAACACATGGTCGAGTTATTAAAAAAATCTGTAAAATAAATAATAAAACTAGGTGATTCCTTATTTGATTCACCTAGTTTTATTTTTAAAATTGTTGGATACATTCTTTGAATTTAGTTATTAATTCAGGAATTAGTTCTTTATCTAAGCATGAAAATGCTATTCTTATATGTTCATCATCCATAGAATATACCCCGTACTTGTATTCGTTTAGGAATTTTAGTCTAAATTCGTGAGCATTAATTGTGTTTGGTAGTTTAATAGTGAAGAAATAACCAGAGTTGAATGGTAAGATTGTGACTAGTGTATCTATTTTTTCTTTAGCGATAGCTGATTTAAGTTCGTTGTATCTATCTTGGATAATACTGTCATTTTGTTCTTTTTCTTTAATTGATTCTTTATTATCTAATAATCTTATTGCAATTTGTTGAGATAAGTTTGAAGGAGAAGATGTAGTACTTCTTAAGAATCCTTGAGTTTTTTCTAAAAGTTTTTGTCGTAAAGGTGCATCTTTTGTGTAATATGTGATGAATCCTACACGTAATCCCCAACTATAATATTCTTTAGTGATTCCGTCTAATTTAACTATTAAGCAGTTAGAATTCTCTGCAAGTTTATATGTTGCACTAAGAGTAGGAGTTTTGTGATTATCCTCGAAAAATAGTCCGAAGTATGCATCATCAGAAACGATGATAAGTTGTTTATTTGGTTGCTCTTTAGCAAAAATATTAATTACTTCAACTAATTGAGTTAATTCATCATCTGATGGTGTATACCCTGTTGGGTTATTTGGGAAGTTTAATATTAATGAAATTTTATCTTCTTTTATACCATAGAGTGCTGTTTTAAAGTTTTCAATGCTAAATTTATTATTTTCATCAAATTGATTGTATTTATAAATGTTATTACCTAACTTAATAGTGTATATTTGTGCATAGTTTTGCCAAAATAAATTTGGTAAAAGTAGTGCATCGCCCGCTTCACTAAATAAGTTTGCTGCAATGTCAATACCTTGAGTAATTCCTGTTGTTACCATTGGTAAAGATAAATATTCATTATTAATTTTTGGGTTATCTTTTAAGATTTTTTCTTTCCATAATTCTCTCATTTTTGGTAATCCTGGTGTTGGAGAATATGGTAAATATTCTGAATTATTAATTTCTGTTATTACTTTGTTAATTGACGGTAATGCCATCGCTTTTTTATTTGCTGTAGCAATACCGATAGTGGCATTTATTGCGCCTGCAACTGCTGCTGTTTCTTTCGATTGAATTAGTACGTCTTGAGGTAAAATAATATTTTCACCTAATTTTGAAAAAAATGACATAGTATTCCTCCTATTTCGTATATAAATTAATTATACCACTAATAACTGATTACTAAAAGATTTTAACAAGAGTATTTTTTAATCGTAGATAAAATTTGCTATTTGTGTTAGGATAGTAATATCTGATTAAAGTAGGAGAATTTGAATGAAAAGTGTAGATTTATTAAAAAACAAAGGTGTAATGAATTTTACTCCGATATTCTTACTGATTATTGTATATTCATTTTTACAAGGGATACTATTTGAATATGTCTTTAAAAATATAGTTGGTTATAATATTAAATCAGTTTTATGTTCATATATATTTTCAGCTGTTATTTTATTACTTTTTGTTAAATATTTTGAAAAAACAACGTTTGAATATTTTGGTTTTAGTAAAGAAAATTATTTAGAAGCTATTAAAGTAGGGACAGGATTAGCTATATTTAGTATTGTAGGAATAGTAGCTATTTTATTGATGTCGGATAACCTATCTCTATCCTTATCAAAGGATTTAAAAATTGGTATAATAATTATTCTTATAATACTAGTTTTAATACAAGGCTTTTTAGAAGAGGTTGTTTTTAGAGGGTATTTAATGACTAGATTAGCAGCGAAAAAAGGAAAATGGATTGCTATTATATTAAGTTCGATTTTTTACTTAGTATTTCGCATGTCTAATCCAAGTACATCAAAATTAGATTTAATAAATATATTTTTAATATCAATTGTGATGTCATTATTATATTGGTATTATGATAATATTTTAGTTATTGCAATTTTTCATGCTTTCTGGAATTGTATATCTGGTGTAGTATTTGGATTTAATATAAGTGGGATTAAAGTATCCGATACAATATTTACTGTTGACGCAATTAGTGATAAGCAAATACTAACTGGAGGAAGTTATGGAATAGAAGGTAGTATTATTGCTACAGTTTTCTTTGCTATTTTAGGACTTTTAGTGTATATGGGCTTGTATTTAAAAATGTTTAGAAGAATTGCGAAAAATAAATAGAAATTGAATAAGATATAAAATTTTAAGTTTTGAATTTTATATCTTATTTTTTATTTGGAAAAATACAAATAGATATGTTATATTACCTTCTAATAGTACTTATATTAATTATTTTGTAGTACTATTTGCTAGAAAATATAGTTAGAATATGTTATAATAATGTGTATCTTTTTGGGCTTTATATCGCTTTGATAATAAAAAGATAATAAGATATAAGAAAAGTTCAATAATGCGAGGTGTAATTATGGTTAAAAATAAAGATGAAGTAAGATGTTCATTTTGTGGAAAAAATACTAACGAAGTTTTTAAAATGATTGCTGGGAATGACGTATTTATATGTGATGAGTGCGTTGATTTATGCTCAGATATTATCGAAGAAGAAATTGACTATAGAAATGCGAAAAATAAACCAGTGTTTAAGTTATTAGAACCTCAAAAAATCATGGAGCACTTGAATGAATATGTAATCAGTCAGGATAAAGCAAAAAAATCTGTAGCGGTAGCTGTTTATAATCATTATAAAAGAATTATAGCTAAAGAAAATAATGATATTGAATTACAAAAGAGTAATATTGCTTTAATAGGTAGCACAGGATCAGGGAAAACATTAATAGCTCAAACATTAGCGAAGATGCTTGATGTACCTTTTGCGATTTCTGATGCAACTACATTAACAGAAGCAGGATATGTAGGTGAAGATGTTGAGAATATTCTTCTTCGACTTATCCAAAGTGCAAATTATGATATAGAAAGAGCTGAAAAAGGTATTATCTATATCGATGAGATTGATAAAATCGCTAAAAAAGGTGAGAATGTTTCAATAACTCGTGATGTTTCTGGGGAAGGTGTTCAACAAGCTCTTCTTAAAATTTTAGAAGGTACTGTTGCTAGTGTTCCACCACAAGGAGGAAGAAAACACCCAGGTGAAGAAATGATAAAAATAAATACGAAGAACATATTATTCATCATTGGGGGTGCATTCTCAGGTATTGAAGAAATCATTAAACGTCGTCTTGGGGAAAAAGTTATTGGTTTTTCTAAGAGTGATGAGTTAAATGACAATGAGGATATCATTTCTAAAGTAAAACATGAAGATCTAGTTAAGTTTGGTATGATTCCAGAATTTATAGGGCGTATTCCTGTAGTATGTTATCTTGAAGAACTAGATGAAAAAGATTTAGTTAGGGTTTTAACTGAGCCTAAGAATTCGGTAGTTAAACAATATGAATATTTATTTGAACTTGATGGAGTAAAACTAGTATTTGAAAAAGAAGCATTAGAAGAAATTGCTAAAGAATCGATTAAGAGAAAAACAGGAGCTCGAGGCTTACGTTCTATTATCGAAGAGCTGCTTTTAGATGTAATGTTTGAAATTCCAAGTAAAAAAGATATTAAAACATGCACGGTAACACGTGATAATGTAATTAATAAAACAAAACCAATTTTAAAATAAATAGGTTAGAGAGGAGTTCGTTTTGACAAAATATTATTTATTAGAGAATAGAGATTTATTCTTTCCGTCTAATACTTATACAATAGATGTAACGGACAAAAAATTTTTAAAAACGATAAAAACTGTAAAAAAAGATAAAATTCCAGTTTTTGTAACGTATAAGAGAAAACCAATTGATAGCTATGATGATTCATTTTCTGAAGAGGATGTATTTGATAGTAATGGGTTCAATGTTTTCTTTGGGACATATGGTCAACTTACAATTGATAAAAAAAATAAAAAATATGAATATCACTGCTATGGTATAGCTGAGGTTAAAAGTGGAGTGTATAACAATAATCTTGTAGAGCACTTAGATATCAATATAAGAGAAGTTGTGGATAATGGATTTGATAAAGAAGGGTTATTAAATAGCATTAAAACAAAGTTTGAAAGTTATTTAAAAAGAGAAAACTTTGATATAGATTACTATAAAACTGACGATTTAGAAAAATTCATTAATAAAAATATTAAATTCTTCCCAATTGATAAAATGCTAAAACAAAGAGTATTGTTTTTACTAGATTTAGAGAAAAAAGCAATATTCTTAAATAGAAGTCTAGAAGCATTCTTAGTTGGTAATAGTTTTAAACGAGAAATTGATGAAAAAGTTCGTACAAATATAGATAATCAACAGAAAGAATACTTTTTACGTGAACAGATGAAAGTAGTTCAAGATGAACTAAGACAAATTTCACCTGAGGATGATGATATTGAAAAAATTCGTCAGGCGATTAATGAAATCGAATTATCTGAGGAAGATAAAGCAGTACTATTAAAAGAAGTAGATCGTTTAGAAAAAACACCTGTTATGAGTCCAGAACACTCAATTATAAGAACATATCTGGATACAGTAATAGCTTTACCTTGGAACACATTAACAGCAGATGAAATAGATATAAAAAATGCTGAAAAAATTCTTAATGAAGATCACTATGGTCTAGAAAAAATAAAAGAAAGAATTTTAGAATTCTTAGCTGTTAAAAAGTTACGTGATGATATGAAGTCACCAATATTATGTTTATCAGGACCTCCGGGTGTTGGTAAGAGTTCATTAGCTAAGTCAATTGCCGCTTCTATGGGAAGAAGTTTTGTACGTATATCTCTAGGAGGGGTTCATGACGAAGCTGAAATTCGTGGTCATAGAAGAACATATCTAGGTGCATTACCAGGTAAGATTATTCAGTCGCTGAAAAAAATTAAAACTAAGAATCCTGTAATATTATTAGATGAAATTGATAAAATGGCATCTGATATTAAAGGAGATCCAGCAGCTGCGATGCTAGAAGTAATTGATCCTGCACAAAACAATGAGTTTGTGGATCACTATCTAGATATTCCTTTTGATTTATCAAAAGTTCTATTTATTGCTACAGCAAATAACCTAAGTTTAATTCCGGCACCGCTTAGAGATAGAATGGAAGTTATCGAATTAGAATCATATACAATTAAAGAAAAAGAAAATATTGCTGCTAAATATTTAATTCCACGTCAAATTAAAGAGAATGGTCTGAAAAAAGGACAAATTACTTTCAGTAAACAAGCCATTAATAAAATAATTAATGGTTATACTTATGAAGCGGGAGTAAGGAATTTAGAGCGTGTTTTCGGAGCTATCTGTAGAAAAGCTGCTTTAAAAGTTCTTCAAGGTGAAGAAAAAATTAAAGTTGGAGTTAATAACCTAGAAGATTTTGCCGGTCCTGAAAAATATAGTGGAAAAGATAAGAATGTAAAACCAGAGATTGGATTAGTTAATGGATTAGCGTATACTGTAGTTGGTGGAGATACATTGGAGATTGAAACAAGTATCTCAAAAGGTACAGGTAAAATTATCCTTACTGGTAAACTAGGCGATGTAATGAAAGAATCAGCTCAAATGGCAATTTCGTTCTTACGCTCTAATGCAGAAAAACTAGGAATTGAAGATGTTAATTTTTCAGAAATTGATATACATCTACATGTACCGGAAGGAGCAGTTCCTAAAGATGGTCCATCAGCAGGTATTACGATTACTACTTCAGTATATTCAGCTTTAACTAAAAAGCCAGTTGATAATAACATTGCGATGACTGGAGAGATGACTCTACATGGTAAAGTACTGCCAATCGGTGGGGTTAAAGAGAAAATCTTAAGTTCTGAAAAAATGAATATTAACACTATTATTATTCCAACTAAGAATAAAAAAGATTTAATTGATATACCTGAAGAAGTTCTTGAAAAATTAACTATTCACGCAGTAGACAATATTCAAGAAGTGTTTAAAATAGTATTTGGAGAATAATAATGAAAAAGTTAAATACACATAATGTAGATTTACTTATAAGTGCCGTATCAAAAAAACAATATCCAGAACATGATAAACCAGAAGTTGCGATGTGTGGTCGTTCAAACGTTGGGAAATCATCTTTTATTAATACAATTTTAGAGAGAAAAAACTATGCTCGTGTTTCTTCTAAACCAGGGAAAACTCGTACACTGAACTTTTTCGATGTAAATGATCAAGTAGTCCTAGTAGACGTGCCGGGATATGGGTATGCAAAATTATCAAAACCTGAAAAAGAAAAACTATATGATATGATAGTTGAGTATTTTACTAATAGTGAAAACCTTGGATTTGTATTACATTTAATTGATAGTAGACACAAGCCTTCGCAAGATGATATTGAGATGAATGAATTTTTAAATTACTATGAGATACCATTCGTAATCGTTATGACAAAAATTGATAAAATATCAAAAAATGAATTGGCTAAAAATACGGGGATTATAAAACGAGAATTAGACCTAACGAATAATATGGCGATTATTCCATTTTCTTCGGTTACTAAAATAGGTAAAGATCAAGTACTTAGTGAAATTGCTAAAGTATTAGAAGATTAAAATTTGAAATATAGATGAGAGGTGATTCAAAAATCATGATTTCGTGGAAATCGATTTAGTTGAGTCACTTCTTATTTTTGATTGTTAATAGGGTGATAGAGGTAAAATATTTATAAATATTTTATCTTTACATGTTAAAATAAACCTGTTATAATAAGGTTTAGGTGAGTCAACAAAAAAAGTTGACATTTTTCACCGAAAAGTATTGACATACTTTTAGTTTAATGTTAGAATAATATCTAGCTTAGAAAACTTAGCGTTATAGATTCAACTTTTTCATTAAAACACTTCATAAACACACACACATAAAATTAATAAAAAAGTTGAAACATAAGGAGTACAAACATGGCAGTAAAAATCCGTTTAAAAAGATTAGGTGCTAAAAAATCACCTTTCTACCGTATCGTTGTTGCTGATTCAAGATCTCCACGTGATGGACGTTCTATCGAAACTATCGGTACTTACAATGCTGTTAAAGAACCAGCAGAAGTTAAAATCGATGAAGAGTTAGCATTAAAATGGTTAGGTAATGGAGCTCAACCTTCTGACACAGTTAGAAGTTTATTATCAAAAGAAGGAATTATGAAAAAATTCCACGATTCAAAATTAAATAAATAATATATATTTAGCCCCTTATTTATTAAGGGGTTTTTGTTTTATAAAAATTATGCTATAATTAAATATAAAATTTTTAAAACAACCAATTTCATTATTAATAATGAAAACAAATTAATATAAAAGGAGGATAATATATGGAATATTTAATAGAAATATTACCTAGTCTGATGAATGGTGCACTTATAACATTAGAAGTGTTTTTTCTAGTTTTAGTATTATCGATTCCATTAGGTGTAGTAATAGCGTTTATTATGCGCTTTAATATTAAGTTATTAAATTACTTTATTAATATCTATATATGGATTATGCGTGGTACGCCGTTGTTACTACAATTGATTTTTATCTACTATGTATTACCATCTGTGGGAATAAGATTCGATAGATTACCTGCTGCAATAATCGCATTTACGTTAAACTATGCAGCTTACTTTGCTGAGATTTTCCGTGGAGGTATTGAATCAATACCTAAAGGTCAATATGAGGCAGCTAAGGTATTGAAATTTACTCAATTTCAGACAATTAGATATGTTATTTTACCGCAAGTAATAAAAATCGTGCTACCTAGTGTATTTAATGAAATAATGAGTCTTGTTAAGGATACATCTTTAGTTTATGCATTAGGAATTAGTGATCTAATATTAGCAAGTAGAACTGCTGCAAATAGAGATGCTAGTTTATTGCCGATGTTTGTTGCGGGGACAATATATTTAATCTTAATAGGTATTGTAACAATTGTATCTAAACAAGTAGAAAAACGTTATAATTATGACAGGAGGTAATGTATGTTAGAATTAAAAAATATTAGTAAAAAATTCAAAGATAGACAAATACTTTCAGATTTTAATTTAACTGTAGAAAAAAATAAAATTTTAGCGATAGTTGGTCCTTCTGGTGGTGGAAAAACAACATTATTAAGAATGTTAGCCGGTCTTGAAAAGATAGACTCTGGTGAAATTATTTATAATGGTGAGAATCTTCCGATTGATGAATTGGAAAAAAGAAATCTTTTAGGTTTTGTATTCCAAGATTTTCAGCTTTTCCCACATCTTACTGTCCTAGAAAATCTTGTTTTATCTCCAATGAAAACAATGAATATGGCAAAAAATGATGCTGAGAAAAAGGCGATCGAATTGTTAGAAAAACTTGGTTTAGAGAAACAGATTAATAATTATCCAATTTCGTTATCTGGTGGACAAAAACAGCGTGTTGCATTAGCACGTGCCATGATGATAGATCCAAAAATTATAGGTTATGATGAACCGACTAGTGCATTGGATCCTGAATTAAGATTAGAAGTTGAAAAATTAATACTTAAAAATAGAGAGCTTGGTATTACACAAATTGTTGTAACTCATGATTTACAGTTTGCTGAAAATATTGCAGATAGCATTCTGAAAGTAGAACCGAAATAAGAGGTGATTAAATGAGAAAATTAAAATTCTTTCTAACACTTGTTATTACTGTTTTGATAATTACGGGTTGTGCTTCTGGAGGGAAAGATAAGCCTAAAAAAGATAATTGGAATGATTTTCAACAAGATAGGAAAATTGTTATTGGTTTTGACAACACATTTGTACCAATGGGCTTCCAGGATAAGAGTGGTAAAAATGTAGGTTTTGATATAGATTTAGCAAATTCAGCATTTGAAAAGTACGGAATCAAGGTACAGTGGCAAGCTATAAACTGGGATTTAAAAGAAACAGAATTGAAGAATGGGAATATAGATTTAATTTGGAATGGTTATTCTAAAACTGCAGAAAGAGAAGCTGTCGTGCAATTTACTAAGCAGTATATGGTAAATGAACAGGTTGTAGTTGTAAAGAAATCTAAAGGTATTAAAAAAGTAACAGACTTAAAAGATAAGGTTCTAGGTGCTCAAAATGGTTCATCTGGATACGATACTTTTAATGAGAATCCTGAAGTTCTTAAAAATATTGTGAAGAATAATGATGCTACTCAGTACGAGAGTTTCAATGAAGCTTTAATTGACTTAGAAAATGATAGAATAGATGCATTATTAATCGATAGAGTGTATGCGAACTATTATTTAAAACAACAAAACAAATTAGAAGACTTTGATATTTTAAATGCTGGATTCGATAGTGAGGCTTTTGCAGTCGGAGCTAGAAAAGCAGATGTAACGCTTGTTAATAAAATTAATGAAGCATTTTATGAAATGTATAAAGAAGGTAAATTTCAAGAGATTTCTAATAAATGGTTCGGAGAAGATGTTGCAACTGAAGAATTAAAAAGTAAATAATAATATTTGGGAGTGACTCAAACATCGTGATTTCTGAGAAATAAGATTTTGTTGAGTTACTCCCATTTTTTGTAATATAAAATAACAATGTGAATCTTTGTATATAATTATTAAAAAATATATAAGGGTGTCAACAAAAAAAGTTTACAAATATTAGTAAAAGTACTTGATTTTTTTTAGAATATTATTTATAATAAGTAGGTATGTGATTAACTCACTGAAAAATAACTCTGTTCGTATTAAAAGCGTTCAGGGCAGAAGGAGACGATAATAATGAGAGAAGGAATTCACCCAGATTACCGTAAAGTTGTATTCATGGATACTACAAGTGGTTTCAAATTTTTAAGTGGTTCAACTAAACCATCTAAAGAAACTATCGAGTGGGAAGATGGAAATACATACCCATTATTAAAAGTTGAGATCTCTTCAGATACACACCCATTCTACACAGGGCGTCAAAGATTCGCTCAAGCAGATGGTCGTATCGAACGTTTCAACAAAAAATACGGTATCAAGTAAGAAAAATAAAACAGACATTTCTTTATTGGATTGTCTGTTTTTATTCTATTAGTAATTGTATAATATAAGCCCGAGGGGATTAATAATGATAGAAAATAGAAAATTCGGATGGATAGAATGTATTTGCGGTAGTATGTTCTCTGGTAAATCGGAAGAACTGCTAAGACGTATAAAACGTGGAGTAATTGCTAAACAAAACGTTCTTCTATTCAAACCGTCTATAGATAATAGATACGAAGAGAACAAAGTCTCTACACATAATGGAAATAGTTACGAATCTGTAAATATTGATAAAGCAGAGCAGATTTATGACTATATAAATGATAAAAAATATGATATCATAGGAATTGACGAAGTGCAGTTCTTTGATGAAAAAATTGTTGAAGTTATAAATAAACTTGCGGATGATGGAGTTCGTGTTATTGTTGCAGGTTTAGATATGGATTTTAAAGCTGAGCCATTTCATCCTATGCCTGAGATTATGGCTATTAGTGAAATGGTAACTAAGCTTCATGCAGTATGTAATAAATGTGGAAAAGAAGCAAGCCGTAGTCAAAGATTGATTAATGGTGAACCTGCTAAGTATGATGATCCGATAGTAGTTATTGGAGCGAGTGAATCATATGAAGCTAGATGTCGTCATTGTCACGAAATTAAAAGATAAATTAGGAGGAAGAAATGGAAATTTTTGGACAACTTGAGATAGTTGAAGAGCGTTATGAAAAGTTAAACGAATTACTTAGTGATCCAGATGTTGTAAGTGATACGAAAAAACTTATGGAATATTCAAAAGAACAACGCTCAATTGAAAAAACAGTAGCTGTATTTAGAGAATATAAAGATATAGTTCAACAAA
Source organism: Gemella sp. 27098_8_149 (assembly GCF_041433745.1). NCBI lineage: Bacteria > Bacillati > Bacillota > Bacilli > Caryophanales > Gemellaceae > Gemella > Gemella sp. 27098_8_149. Next base: position 26,688 of record NZ_JAPWCB010000001.1, read on the forward strand.
TTAAAGATACAAAAGAACTTCTTGAAATTGAAGAAGATAAAGAAATGAAAGAAATGATGCAAGAAGAGATTAAGGAATTAGAACCAACTCTTGCACCTATGGAAGAAGAATTAAAAATTCTATTATTACCAAAAGACCCTAACGACGGCAAAAACGTTGTTGTTGAGGTTCGTGGAGCAGCTGGTGGGGATGAAGCACAATTATTCGCAGGTGATTTATTACGTATGTACACTAGATTTGCTGAATCTCAAGGATGGAAAGTTGATGTACTAGAACGTTCTGAAACTGGAATTGGTGGTATTAAAGAAGCAATCTTTATTATTTCTGGTGAAGATGTTTACTCTAAGATGAAATTCGAAAGTGGAGCACACCGTGTTCAACGTGTCCCTACAACAGAATCAAGTGGACGTATTCACACATCTACTGCAACAGTAGTAGTACTACCAGAAGCTGAAGAGATTGAAATCGATATTAATGAAAATGATATCCGTGTTGATACTTTCGCATCTAGTGGTGCCGGAGGTCAATCGGTAAATACAACTATGTCAGCTGTACGTTTAACTCACATTCCTACAGGTGTTGTAGTATCTATGCAGGATGAGCGTTCTCAGATTAAGAATAAAGAGAAAGCTATGAAAGTTTTACGTGCTCGTGTATATGATAAATATCAACAAGAAGAGCAGGCTAAGTTCGATGCTGAGCGTAAATCTAAAGTTGGAACAGGGGACCGTTCTGAACGTATTAGAACATATAACTATCCTCAAAACCGTGTTACTGACCACAGAATTGGTTTAACTATTCAAAAATTAGACCAAATTATGGAAGGTAAACTTGATGAAGTTCTAGAAGCGCTTCGTATAGCTGAACAAGCTGAAAAAATGGCAGAACTTAATAAAGGTGAAGAACTATAATGAACAGAAGGCAAGCTATAACAAAAGCTTGTCTTCTTTTAAGAAGACAAGGAAAAGAAGAATCTCTAGCAAGATTTTTACTAATGTATATGCTAGACGAAAGTTCACAGTTATTCTCGAATAAACTTTCAGAGCAATTATCTAAAGAGATTGAAGAAAAATATTTTTCTTTAATTGAAAAACACATTAGAGAAGATGTTCCATTAAGTCATCTAGTAGGATTTGAATATTTTTATGATAGAAAATTTAAAGTTACTAAAGATGTACTTTCACCAAGGATGGAGACTGAGGAGCTTATTTATAAAGTAGTTGAATATGTAAAGGCAACTAAGAAAAATAATTTGAAAATTCTAGATTTATGTACAGGAAGTGGGATAATAGCTATTACATTAAAAAAAGAACTAGATCAACTTTTAATTGATGTCGTGGCTAGTGATATAAGTGAAGAAGCTATAAAAGTTGCAAAAGAAAATGCACAGTTCCATGATGCTACTATTAAATTTATACAATCGGATATTTTTGATAATATTGATGAAAAATTTGATATTATTGTTTCAAATCCTCCGTATATAGACCGTAAGGATGAGGTTACAATGCAGGATAATGTGCTAAAATATGATCCGCATCTAGCTTTATTTGCTGAAGAAGAAGGTATGTACTTCTATCGTAATATCGTTGAAAAGGCGAGTAGTTATTTAAATGACAATGGAGTTATATTTTTTGAAATAGGATATGATCAAAAAGATAAGATAATAAAATTAGCAGATATGAATGGATATTCTGCTGAAGTTTATAAAGATATAAATGGCCGAGATAGAATGGCATTTTTAGTAGAAAAATAAAAAAGACGAGGGTGTGACTTAGAAAAATATCTAAGTTAATTAACTCTCGTCTTTTTGTCGTGTGATAATCTGTTTAAAATCAAAAATTACAGTTCCCTATATACTCCAACGCATTCTCCGATTATTTCCACGTTACGTGTAACGATAGGTTCGTAATCAGGATTACAAGGATAAAGAATAACATTGTCGTTTTTAACGAATATTTTCTTTAAAGAAGCTTCGTTCCAATCAGTTAAACGAACTGCTGCAATTTTTCCGTTTCTGACTGAACTTTGTTGACGGATAAATACTAAATCTCCATCAAAAATTCCAGCTTCAATCATACTATCTCCCTTGACACGTAATGCGAAATCAGCTCGCATACCTTGATCGATGAAAATATGCTCATCATATTCTTCTTCAATATACACTCCATCTCCAGCGCAAATTGTGCCTAATATTGGTAACTTGGATACATCATCAGAAAAATCTTGCGCTGATGATACTTTGCCATCATTACTGTTGATTTCCATAGTATCACAATCACCTACGAGCCAATCTGGATTAACCGATAAAAATTCAGCGATTATTTGAAGTTTATCCCTTTTTGGTGTATATTTTCCTTTTGACCAATCACTAATAGATGAGGGTGTAATATTAGTACAACGAGCAAGTTCAGCTTGTTTTATATTCTTTTCTTTTAAACACTTTTTAAATCTAATACTAAATGTTGTAGTCATAATATTTTTCCAATCTAATTTTTGTCTATATATAAATTATAAAGTAAACCGTATATAAAATCAAGTAACTTTATAAAAAAAATTAAGAAATATGAATTTTTTACTTGATTTTCGGTTTTCCGTATGTTATTATATAAGTACGATAAGAAATTAAGTTTTACGTATAAAAGAAAGAAGGTTAATTTTATGTTTATATATTGGATAATTATACTTGTATTATTAGCAAAAGTTTTTACATTTTTTGAAACTAATAAATTAAAGATTGTAAAAAGGGGAAAATTGAATCGTAAAGTGTATTAGTATATTTTATTAATTCAATGAAGTTATTATGACGAGAAAATATTATTTACTATTATAAGATTAGATGAACTATAATAATGATCTAATCTTATTTTTTTTATCTTATATATATCAGCAAAGTATAAACGTTATTTAATTAAATAAAACAACGTTGATGCAACGTTTTCATAGATGAAATTATCATAAAAACTATGTACTAATACTAGAAAATATTGTATAATAAAAATATAATAACAAAACTAGGAGGATTTCTTAAATGAAATTAGTATTAACTAGACATGGTGAAAGCCAATGGAATCTTGAAAACAGATTTACAGGATGGGTTGATGTAGATATCACTGATAAAGGTAGACAAGAAGCTATTAAAGGTGGACAAACTCTTAAAGAATTAGGTCTTACTTTTGATGTAGCTTACACTTCATACCAAAAACGTGCTATCAAAACTTTAAACCTATTCTTAGAAGAATTAGATTTATTATGGATTCCAGTGCACAAAAGCTGGAGATTAAATGAAAGACACTATGGAGCTTTACAAGGTCTTAACAAAGCTGAAACTGCTGAAAAATACGGTGATGAACAAGTTCACATCTGGAGAAGAAGCTTTGATGTAGCTCCACCTGCATTAGATAAATCTAGTGACATGTACCCAGGAAACATCGATAGATATAAAGAAATTCCAGAAGGAGAAATTCCAACAGGAGAAAGCTTAAAACTTACTATTGATCGTGTATTACCTTACTGGGAAAGCGATATTTCTAAACAAATTAAAGCTGGTAAAAACGTACTTATCTCTGCTCACGGTAACAGTTTAAGAGCGTTAATCAAATACTTATTAAACATCTCAGATGAACAAATCTTAGATCTTAACTTACCAACTGGTACTCCATTAGTATTTGAAATCGACGAAAACTTAAACATTATCTCAGCACCAGAATTATTCTAATAAGTAATGAAAAAGCTGATAATATTACTAACAACCTTGCTAATTTTGCAAGGTTGTAGTTCTAAAGGAGATATTTCTACTGAACAATTACAAAACCTTACTAATTCTGTTTCAATAAGCCAGCTAGAAAAAACGGAATTTAACAAAAAAGACAATAAACTAGTTATTTCAACAAATGATGAAGTAATAAGTAAAGAAGGTTTTGACACGCTTTTAAAATCGTTAAAATTAAATAGTTTTAACGGTAAAACGATCAACGTTGATGGTATTAACTCAAACGAGTTTAATAATAAAGACTTTAACGTAGCTATTGTTACTAAAAATAATAATACTGTTACATTTAGTGTTAAAGATAGTAATAATAAAAACTATGAAATTACTAATAAAAAATATTCAAAAGATTACATGAAAAATAAATTAGATGAATTTTCTAAAGAATTAATCAGATTTGATGAATTAGCAGGAACTATTCAGACTGATCTTGATAAGGGGCGTTCTTTAGGTGATAAAGTAGATAAGTTTAAAGAGGTATCTGAGAAGGTAAATACTTCTATGTTAACATTAAAATCATTATCTGCTGATAATATTGAATATGGAAAATTAGAAGAAGTTAAGCAAAGAGTCCAACGTTTAGAAACTTTAACTAAAAATGTAGTCGCTGCTGTGAATACTTCAGTAGAAAGTAAAAAAGGTACTGCAATAGATGCGGCTTTCTTAACTATCAATGATATTGATAAGATAGCTCGCGATTTAGCAGCAATGCAATAAAAAAAGGAAACCTAGAAGTAGTTTTTTAGCTACATCTAGGTTTTGTTATTTGACTTAGATAAAGTCACTAGGTTTTATATCTCCCATTCCAATCATTGGATCGATTGTATTGATATTTTGAAAATTCAATATGTATTCTTTAATTTCATCTTCTAATTCAAGTTCTTGCATTTCCGCTTCTTTGTCTGTTGTAAAGAACCATTCTAGTGCTGTTTGTCTAGTTACAACATTTGTTGGTTCTATCGATTTGTAAAATACATTAGAACTACCACAAAGTATTAATTTTTTCTTAGCACGTGTTATTGCAGTATATGTCAGGTTCTTATTTAACATAAAATTGTAGTTATCAATAAAAGGAATAATTACATTCTCAAATTCTGATCCTTGGGCTTTGTGAATTGAACAAGCATAAGAAAGGGTAATTTGATTTAGCTCTGTTTTTTCATAGGTAACATAATTACCATCATAGTCTATTACTATTTTTACTTTATTTCCTTCTTTATAAATCTCTTCTATATATCCTATATCACCGTTGAAAATATTATCTTCAGGTCTATTCACTAACTGCATAACTCGGTCATTAACTTTATATATTAATTCACCATATTCTATTTGTTCTTCATTATCGTTAAACCTTGATTGAATAGCCATATTTATCTCGTTGATACCACTTGTGCCTTTATAGATAGGAGCTAATATCTGAATGTTTTCTTTAGAAGAATCTTTTATTAAGTCGTCATAAATGGCTGAGATGACATTTATCATTTCGTTCTTATTCGCTGAGATAAATTCTTTATCATCGAAGTTTTCTAAGACATCGAATGGAATATTGTTTTTTATTGAATGTGAAATATTTATAATACTTGAATGTTCACTTTGTCTAAAAATTTTATTTAATTTTACCGTAGAAATCGCTTTGGAATTTATTAAATCATTTAGGACATTACCAGGAGCGATAGAAGGAAGTTGGTCATTATCACCAACCAATATAATCTTAGCATCTTTATTAATTATTTTGAGTAAATTATACATTAAGAATACATCAATCATACTTGATTCATCTATTATAACCAGTTCTGATTTGATATGTTTTTCACTAACGAATTCTTCCATATTCTCGTCTTCTGTACTCCAACCAATCGCTTTGTGAATTGTTGAAGCATAAAAGCCAGTACTTTCTGACATTCTTTTGGCAGCTTTTCCTGTGGGTGCGCAAAGTGTAAGTATACTTCTAGATTCATCAAGTAAATCATGAATACTATAATTTTTTATTTTTTGGAATATTTTAATTACGGCAAGTATAATAGTTGTTTTTCCGGTACCAGGTCCTCCGGTAAGAATAGCAAAATTATTACGTATACAGTTTTTTATCGCCGCTATTTGTACTATATCGTAAGAGATTTCTAATTCCTCTTCAACTTCATTTATATACTTATCTAGCAACCCATCACTGATTTCAATTGTGTTTTCCTGTTCTGATCTTTGAGTTATATCGCTGTAAATAGAATATTCAGAGTAGTATATTTCTGGTAAAAATACTCTATCTTCAATTTCTATTAGTTTACCAGTATCTAAGGCATATGTATAAGAATTTAATATATCTTCTTTTGAGACTGCTATATTTCGAGATGAGTATAATATATTAAACGTATTGTAAAGCAGGTTGTTTTTAGAAATATATGTATTTCCTGTTGAAAAACAATATGAATTTATAGTGTAAATAAAGGCGTATAGAATTCTTTCGCGATCATTTGCAGCTATTTCGTTAGTTTCAGCTATTTTATCTACGGTTTTAAAGTTGATTCCTTTAATATCTTTAATTAAAGAATAAGGATTTTCTGTAATGGTACGTAGTGTGTTATGTTTATAGAAGTTATATATTTTTAGTATTAAATTATTGCTTAGATTATATTCGTTTAGTTTAAGGATTATATCTTGTGTTTGTTTATTTGCAACAATTGTAGCATATATTGTATCTTTACGTTGCTCAGGTATACCTTTTATACTAAATAAAGTGTCTTTATCTTCGTAGATCTTATCCAAAGCATCTACTCCTAAAGTGTCAACAATTAATTCTGCTGTTTTTCTCCCAACCCCTTGGAATATTGAGCTTGAAAGATAAGAAACAATAGCTTCTTTATCTTTTTCTATTACTGGTTCTACAACGATTGCTGATAATTGAGTTCCATATTTTCTATGTTGAACAATCTCTCCTTTGAATGAATAAAGATCATCTTCTATAAATTCAAAATCATTAAAAGTACCGACAACACTAAGATAATCACCTTCAACAAAGTCGTATTTATCGTTTAAAAAGATAGATAAAATATAATAATTATTTTCTTTATTGTGGAAAATGATTTTATTTAAATAACCTTCTACAGTTTGCATAGTTAACTCCTACTAATTTCTTTATAACAACAATAATAATATAATATATAAAAAAAGTCTAGGGGTTGACCCAAAAGTCCTAAAATTTGACAAAGTACATATGAGAACTCATAGCCTCAGCAGTAGACACAATCCAATCAGTTTCGTCTTATGACTCACTTCTTGGTGTGTCCTTGCATACGTTATACGTAAGAATTTTAACGTGTCTTTGGCACTAAAAATTCTAACGTACAACGCAAGTGGTTTATTGATATCTAAAATTGCTTTATAAAAGCTGTTTAGATATCTAATAAACTGTGCGGAAAGGGGGGACTCGACATAATCAATTTCTACGAAATCACGATTTTTAAGTCACTCCCAAATTGAGAAGTAGTATTGAGAACTATTGGTGAAAAATATTATTGACTACAAATATGTTATTTTAATTACAAACTATGTTTCACTGTGGCAATATTTTTAATAAAATGTTATAATAATGTGATAACAAAAAAGGAGGTTAGGTTTTGAACACTGTAAAAGATATTTATAATAAATTAAATGAGTTGGCGGATGTTAAACTTGCAGAGAAATGGGATAATGTTGGTTTAATGTTAGGTAATTATAATAATAATGTTAATAAGATATTAGTATGTTTAGATGTAACAACAGATGTGGTCAATGAAGCTATACAAAATAATATTGATCTAATAGTTTCTCATCATCCTCTTATATTTAAACCGTTGAAATCATTAGATTTTACAGATGATTTCAAGTCTAACATAATTCGTGATTTAATAAAAAACGATATTTCGGTAATTTCATTTCATACTAATTTGGATTCAGCTAAACTGGGTCTTAATGATCATTTAGCAAAATTATTGGATTTAAATAATATTAGTGTATTGTTTGAACATAATTTAGATAAAGAAGCGGGATTAGGAAGAATTGGACAATTATCTTCTCCTTTATCAATTAGTGAATTTGTAGATTATATTAAAGAGAGATTTTTATTAGATAATGTATCTGCAGTTATTGGAAATGAAAAAGATATTTCTTCTGTAGCATTATTAGGTGGAAGCGGAGCAGACTTTTTATATTCGTTACCTGATGTTGATATCTATTTAACTGGAGATGTGGGATATCATGCCGCTCTAGACGCTATGGAAATGAAAAAGAACATTATCGATATAGGACACTTTACAGAACATTTAGTGAAAGATTTATTGGTTGACTATTTAACTAAATTAGGTGTTGACGTAATTAAATCGTCTGTAGAGAAATCTCCGTTTAAAATTTTATAAAGGAGGAATATTATATGGCAAAAGCGACACCAACAATGGAAGATTATATTGAAGTAATATATTCTTTAGTGAAAAATAAAGGTTATGCAAGAAGTGCAGATATTGCAGAAAAGTTAGATGTTTATCCATCTACCGTAACTAAAATGTTGAAAAAATTAGATGTAGAAGGATATATCGTTTATGAAAAGTATAGAGGTATTGCTCTTACTGAACAGGGTGAAAAAATGGGAGAGTATGCTCTAACAAGACATGAACTATTAGAAGATTTTCTAAGACTAATAGGCGTAGATGAAGATAAAGTTTACGAAGAGGTCGAAGGGATTGAACACCATTTTGGAAAAAGTTCATTAGAAAAAATTAAAGATTTAATGAAATATTTAAGGGAACACAACTATAAAGCGTAATGGAGAATTAGAGTGGCTGATAAAGAGTATTTAAAATTATGTAATCATATTTTAGAAAACGGAATTGAAAAAGATGATAGAACTGGAGTTGGTACAAAGAGTATCTTTGGATACCAAATGAAGTTCGATTTATCTAAAGGATTCCCGCTATTGACTACAAAAAAAGTCAATTTTAATCTAGTATGGTCAGAATTATTATGGTTCATTAAAGGTGATACTAATATTAGATTTTTATTAGAAAATAAGAATAATATTTGGAATGAATGGGCATTTAAAAAATGGATAGAGAGTGACGAATATACTGGACCTGATATGACAGATTTTGGTCATAGAACTTTAGTTGATGAAGAGTTTTCTAAGCAATATAAAGAACAAATGTCACTATTCAAAGAACGAGTTCTAACTGATGATGAATTCTCAGCAAAATACGGTGATTTAGGTAATGTTTATGGTAAACAATGGAGAGACTTTAATGGTATTGATCAATTAAAAAATGTAGTTGAACAAATTAAAAGTAATCCATCATCACGCCGTTTAATCGTATCGTCGTGGAATCCAGCAGAAGTAGATACTATGGCACTTCCACCTTGTCATTCACTTTTCCAATTCTATGTGAATGACGGGAAATTAAGTTGTCAGCTATATCAAAGAAGTGGTGATGTATTTTTAGGTGTACCATTTAATATTGCATCTTATTCATTACTTACTATTCTAATTGCTAAGGAATGTGGGCTTGAAGTAGGTGAGTTTGTTCATACTTTAGGTGATGCGCATATTTACAAAAATCACTTTGAACAAGTAAAAGAACAAATGTCTAGAACACCATATTCATTACCAGAATTAAAAATAAATGATTTCGAAAGCATTTTCGATCTTAAAATAGAAGACGTAGAAATTGTAAATTACGAGAGTCATCCATTTATTAAAGCACCAATAGCAGTTTAGGAGGGATAATATGTTATCACTAATAGTGGCATATGATAAAAATAAGTCTATAGGACAAGAAAATACGATTCCATGGCGTTTAAAAAGTGATATGTTAAGAGTTAAAGAATTAACTACTAACCAGACTATTATTATGGGACGTAAAACATTGGATAGTATTGGTAGAGCACTGCCTAATAGGATAAATAGAGTATTGACACGTGATAAGAATTCTTTAGATCACTATTCAAATATTGAAGTCTATACTGATGATTCGATTCTAGAAAATATAAAAACAGAAAAGGCATATATTTTTGGCGGTGGAATGATTTATAATAAATATTTTGATAAATGTGATGAAATGTTTATTACTGAGGTGGATACAGTTGTAGAAGCTGATACTAAGTTTCCTGAATTTGATGAAAATGAGTGGGAATTAATAAGTCGTGAAGAATTCTTCAAAGATGAATATAATGAGTTTGATTTTGTATTTTTACATTATAAAAGAAAGAGGAAATAATAAATGTTAGAAAAAGTGAAGATAATTATTGATTCATCAAGTGATTTAACTTTTGATGAAATTGAGAAATATAATGTGGATGTAATTCCTCTAACAATTAATATCGATGGAAATGAATATGATTACCGTACAATAAGTAATGATGAGTATATTGAAAGAATGAGAAAAGCTACATCTTATTCAACTAGTCAACCAGCAATCGGGAAGTTTTTAGAAGCTTATGAAAAATGGACGAAAGAAGGGTATAAGGTTATTGTTTTAACACTTTCTTCTGCTTTGAGTGGTACATATAATACGGCGGTTACAGCAAGTTCAGAATTTGAAGGAGTGCACGTTGTTGATACTAAGACAACAACACGAGGAATGGTTTTCTTACTTAAAGAGTGTCTAAAACAACTTGAGGAAAATGTGGCTGTAGAGGTAATCGCAGAGAACTTAAGAGAGAAAGCTAAAAATATTTTAACGTTTGTTACAATCGATAAACTTGACAATTTGGTAAAAGGTGGTAGACTAAGTAAGTCACAAGCTTTAATTGGAGGTTTACTAAATATTAAAGTTTTAACACAGTTAAAAGAAACTGAGTTGGTTGCCTTAGATAAAGTTCGTGGAAAGAAAAAATTGGTTCAAACTTTAATTAAACATATTGAAGAGGCAAAACAAGATAAAACAATAAAAAGTATTAGCTTGCCAAATGCTTTAGCTGATGAATATGTTACATTAATAAAATCGGCTTTAAAAGAATCGTTTGGTTATGAAGTAAATGAAGATGAAATATTCACTACAACACCAATTATTTCAACACATACAGGAGAAAATGCAGTAGGTATCTTAGTAGAGTTAGTATAATCGGAGGTTAAGATTATGACAAATTTCGATGAAACAAGATTATTTGATAGCAATTTTTATGATAAAAATGATATTCACAACATACTAAAAAATGTTGTGGAGACAATTAAACAGCGTGGATATGATCCAATTAATCAATTAATGGGATATATCAAAACTGCTGACCCAGTATATATTCCTAGGGATAATCATGCAAGGGAGCAAATAAGATTAATTGATATGGATGATATACTAGAGTACTTATTATACTTTTTTATACAGGAGTCTTAGATGTTAGATAAAAGAATAATGGGCCTTGATTACGGATCAAAAACTATCGGTGTTGCCGTAAGTGATTTGTTAGGGTTCACCGCTCAAGGTATTGAAACTATAAATATTAATGAGCAGGTTAAAGATTTTAAAATTAAAAGAATTAAGGAATTAGTTCAAGAGCACAATGTAGGAAAAATCGTTGTTGGACTTCCAAAAAATATGGATAATTCTGTAGGTTTTAGAGGAGAAGCAACACTATATTTTGTAGAGGTATTGAAAAAGAAAATTAAAAATGTTGAAATAATTTTACAAGATGAACGTCTGACTACAATGGGTGCTGAAAGAGTACTTCTTGAAGCTAATGTTTCAAGGAAAAAAAGAAAAAATGTTATTGATAAAATGGCTGCAGTATTAATACTTCAGACATATTTAGATAAATTAAATTAATATAAATTTCAGGAGGAAAATAAAATGCAAGAGAAAGATTTAAAAAACATTAGTATCGATAATACTGAAGAGGTGTACACACTTAGTACTTTAGAAGGTGAAGAAAAAGAATACCGTAAAATTCTAGAATTTACTAATCCAACAAATGGTAATCTATATTACATCTTTGCTGAGGAAGAAACTATTGATGAAGAGGAAATTAGTATTTTCCCAATGGTATGTGTTGAAGATGGTGAGGATAGTGTTAGATTTGAACCAGTTGAAACAGATGAAGAATATGATATGATTTCAGAAGTATTAGATACTTTCTACTACGATGAAAGCGAGTAAAAGATGAGAGAAGATAAGATAAGAAGAAGTAGGGAACTTAGAAAGAAAAATAAAAAAAGAAGTTCTATAATCCCTATGATATTAACTTTTATTGTTGTCCTTGGTATTGCTGCATTATCAATATTCTATTATATGATAACACCGGTAGATAAGAGCAACAATAAAGATATTTCAGTAGAAATTAAAGAGAACTATGGAAGTGCTAGGATTGCTCAAGAGCTAAAAGCTAAAGGGTTAATTAAAAATGAAGAAGTTTTTAAAATCTATGCAAGGTTATCACCTAATACATCATTTTACGTAGGAAACTTTAATTTAAAACAAAGTATGAGTTTACCTCAAATTATTCAAGAGCTTGGAGCTAAGAATAAGGCGAATTCTGGAAACACATTTGCTTTAATAGAAGGAGATAGTATCCTTAAGATTGCTAAGAATTTAGAGAAGACTAACTTAAGTAGTGATGAGTTCTTAGAGAAAGTTAATGATGCTGAATTTATTAAAAAGCTTCAAAAACAATTCCCTGAATTAATTACGGATGAAGTTTACGGAAAAGATATTAAATATGCTTTAGAAGGATATTTATATCCAGCTATTTATGACATAAGTGATAATGAGACTGTAGAAAGCTTAATTACTAAAATGGTTAAGTTAACTAACGAAAAAGTAGTACCATTGTACAAAAAAAATAATAAGATTTGGAAAATAAATGGTCAAGATAAACAAATTTCTATTCATGACTACATGACAATGGCAAGTATTCTTGAAAAAGAATCTACGAAATCAGATGAGAATAAACTTATTGCAAGTGTATTCTTAAATAGATTAGCTCAAGGAATGAAATTACAAACTGACCCTTCAGCTAACTATGCAGCTGATAAGTTAACAGGAGCTCCAACACAGGCAGAATTGTCATTAAATTCACCTTATAATACATATGCTGTTATTGGCTTACCTCCAGGACCAATTTCATCGATTGGATCTGCGTCTTATGAAGCATTAAATAATGCTGAGAATACAGACTATTTATACTTCTTACATGCTACTAAAGATGGAAAAGCTTATTTCTCAAAAACTTATCCAGAGCATGAAGAATTAGCTAAACAACATATCGAAGGTTATATTCCAGCTGGAAGCTAACTAATATATTAAATTCAATATTAATGTCAATTTTGTTTGAATTAATTTTAAACTAAAACTGATAAGATAAGTAACGACTTGTAAATTAGATTTATGAGTCGTTACTTTTATATTAGGATTGCTACTATTGAATTAATATGAATTATAAGGTAAAATTAATTGTAAGATTAAAATTTAGGAGTTTTTATGCAACAGTATTTTATAAATGAAGATTTGAATGTTGAATCGACATATGAATTGTCTAAAGATGACAGTAATCATATTGTAAGAATTATGAGAAAGAAAATAGAAGATAAAGTATATGTTGTATTTAATAATGAAGTTAAATACATTTGTACAATTGTTGATAATAATGTGGACAAGGTTCTTATTACGCCGTACGAACAAGTAATTGGTACTAATGAATTATCAACAAAAATAACAGTGGCTATTCCGCCATTAAAAAATGATAAGATTGAATATTTAATGCAAAAATTAACTGAATTAGGTGTTAGTAATATAGTGCTATTTAATTCTGAGAGAAATGTCGCTAAGGTAAAGAAAGATAAGGTAGATTCTAAATTAAATAGATGGAATAAAATCGTAAAAGAGGCTGCTGAGCAATCTAAGAGAAATATTATTCCTGATATCACTTATGTTGATAGTTTAAAAGATTTAATTGCATTTTCTGAAAAATTTGATCATAAAGTTGTAGCTTATGAGAAGGAATCAGTAAATGAGGAAAATATCAACTTGAAAAATTTATTACACTCTGATTTAAGTAATAAAGAGGTTATAGCAGTGTTTGGGAGTGAAGGTGGACTTTCTGAACAAGAGGTTGATTTTTTAACTGAAAATAAATTTGATGTGATAGGATTAGGTAAGAGAATACTAAGAGCTGAAACAGCACCGCTATATTTTGTTAGTTGTGTTGCATATTTTAGTGAATTTAATTAAAGGAGTTAAATTATGAGTGTTGAATTAAATTTAACAGCAAAAGAAATTTACGAAAAAGAGTTTAGAAAAAGTAGAGTTAAAGGATATAGTGAAGAAGATGTTAATGACTATTTAGATTTAATAATAGAAGACTATATGAAGTTAGATAAACTTATGACTAGACTTAAAGAATTAGAAATAGAAAATCAAAACTTAAAAATTAAAATAGAAGCTTTAAAAAATACAAGTCGTGAAGACAAACCTGTTCAGGTAACAAACTTAGATATCTTAAAAAGGTTATCGAAACTTGAAACAGCGGTGTTTGGAACAAATAATGTTGATCATGACTTATATTAATTATGTTTAGAGGAGAATTCCATGAATATTTTATTAATAGTTTCAGGGGGGATTGCAGCATATAAATCAATTGATTTATGCAGTTCTCTTGTGAAGCAGGGTAATAATGTTAAAGTAATACTTACAAAAAATGCTGAAAATTTTGTTACACCGTTACCTTTTCAAACTTTAACAAAAAATAGAGTTTACACTAGTACTTTTGAAGAAATAGACGAGAACGAAATACAACATATTGATTTAACGAAGTGGGCGGATAAGATTATTGTAGCCCCAACGACAGCTAATTTAATTTCGAAATTCGCAAATGGAATTGCAGATGATTTGGCTACTTCATTAATGCTGGCGGTGAGAGATGTGACTAAAGTTTATATTGTCCCAGCGATGAATACATTTATGTATAGAAATCCAATTATTCAAGATAATATGAATAGATTAATTAAACTTGGTTTTAATTTTGTGGAACCTGATAGTGGGCTTTTAGCATGTGGAGATGTAGGAGAAGGTAAATTTCCATCTATCGATAAAATTGAACGTTCTATATTTCAAGAAGTTGAACAGGATTTAAAAGGTAAAAAGGTGTTGGTAACTGCAGGACCTACAAAAGAATTCATCGATCCATTTAGATGCTTAACTAATCCGTCTACAGGGAAAATGGGTATCTCTCTTGCAAATGAATGTGCAAGAAGAGGAGCAGAAGTAATATTAGTGTCTAGTGTTGATAATGACACTATAAGCAGTAAAGTAAAAAAAATAAAAATCACCAGTACAAATGATATGTTTGAAGCGGTGAAAAATAATTTCAGAGATTGTGATTTTATTATAAAAGCAGCAGCTGTATCAGATTATACACCCGTACAAGTTTTCGATAAAAAAGTGAAAAAACAAGATGGAAATTTAACAATTGAATTTCAAAGAACACAGGATATATTAAAATATGTTGGGGATAATAAAACAGATAAACAAAAAGTTGTTGGGTTCGCTGCGGAAACAAATAATTTGATAGAGTACGCGAAAGAAAAGATAGTTAAGAAAAATCTTGATTTTATTGTTGCTAATGACATATCTAAAAAAGATATAGGTTTTGGTAGTGATGATAATGAGGTCTATATTATAGATAGATACGATAATATTAAGAAAATTGATAAAAACAGTAAATCTAATATAGCAAAAGCTATAGTTGATGAAATATCAAAATAAATTAACTTTAAATTTAAGGAGGTGAGATTATGTATGCTGAGGTAATAATTGATGTAAATAATCACAATGTTAATCAAGTTTATTCTTATCTTGTACCTGAGGAATTTAAAGACAGGGATATAGTAGGATATAGAGTCGAAGTTCCTTTTGGAACAAGAACAGTTCAAGGTTATGTAGTAGATACTAGAAGAGAAAATTCAGAAGTAGAAGCAACGAATAAGTTTAAATACATAAAAAAACTAAAGGATGATTTTCCAATATTGACAAAAGAAATGATTCTTTTGTCAAAAGTAATGGCTGATGAACTTTTTTGTACAAGAATACAGGCCATTGAGACAATTGTTCCAACTAGTTTAAAGAATAAGTATGTTGAATACTATGAGCTACTTGATGCTAATAAAACATTGCTTTTAGATTATGCAAAACACTTTAATACGGATAACTTAATTGAAAAGAATAAGTTCGAAAAGTTATTTTCAATTGAACAAATAGGATACTTAATCTCACTAAAAGCAATTAGGCTGATAAGTAGAATTAAAGAAATTAAAAACAACGAAACAGAAGAGTTCTTTGTGTTAGATAAATATAAAGATGTTAAATTAACAAAAAAACAAAAAGAATTAGTCGAATATTTAATTACTAATGAAAAAATAAAGAAATCAGCGGTTAAAGATGAACTTAATATAGGTAGCTCTGTTACGAAAAAACTACTTGAAAAGAATGTAATTATGATAATAGAAGAAGATGTTAAACATGATATAAATACATCTATACTAGAAAATAATACGAAACTAAGTGAACATCAACAAAAAATTTATGACAAGATTAGCGAGAATTTTGATAGTAAAAAGTTCAATGAGTATCTTTTACATGGTGTTACAGGTGCTGGGAAAACAGAGATTTATATAAAACTTGTTGAAGCGGTTATAAAAAAAGAGAAAGACGCTATAATATTAGTTCCTGAGATTATATTAACACCGCAAATTGAAAAGAAATTTAGAAGAGTATTTAGTGATAATATAGCAGTTATACATTCTAGATTAAATGCAAAAGAAAAGTACAATGAATGGAAAAAAATTCGAGATGGTAAAGTTAAAATATGCTTAGGTACTCGTTCAGCAGTTTTTGCACCATTCAATAATCTAGGTATTATTATCATTGATGAAGAGCATGAAAATAGTTATAAACAGACTGAATCACCAAGATATGATGCGAAGGATATTGCTAGAAAGCGTGGAATCTATAATAAATCTACGGTAGTATATGCTAGTGCAACACCTTCGGTTGATTTATATTATAATTTTGAAAAGAATAATCCTCACAATTTATTAAAACTTACTCATAGGTTTAATAATAAATTACCAAAGATAAATATAGTTCATACCGAAGAAAAAGAAGATGTTATTGCTAGTGAATTACTTACTAAGATAAAAGAAAAGATAGAAAAGAAAGAGCAAGTCCTCTTATTAATGAATAAACGTGGATATACTAACTTTATTCGTTGTTTTTCATGTGGACATTTATATAAATGTGAAAATTGTGATATAAGTTTAAACTATCATAAACATGATAATTCATTACACTGTCATTTTTGTGGATATCAGAAGAAAATTTCTAATATACCTAAGTGTTGTGAACAGCCAGAATTAGTGTCAGGGAATTATGGAATACAGCGTGTTGAAGAGTATCTGTATCAAAATATACCAGATGTTAGGATTATAAGGATGGACTCTGACACCACTAGTAGAAAAGGGGCATATGAAAGGTTGCTTACTGATTTTAAAAATCATAAGTCTGATATTCTATTAGGAACGCAGATGATCTCCAAAGGACTAGATTTTCCAAATATTACTTTAGTTGGGGTATTATCTATTGATAATATGATAGCACTACCTAGTTTTAAAGCAAATGAAAAATTATTCCAATTACTAGTTCAAACTGCTGGTAGGGCCGGACGTAGTGAGAAAGAAGGGGAAGTTGTCTTTCAAACTAATATAGCTAGTAATATACTAGATTATGCAATTGAGCATAGCTATGAGAAGTTTTATAAATATGAACTTAACAGAAGAAAGTTAATAGACTATCCACCGTTTTGTAAAATCTCTTTTATAACTATAAAAGGGTATGATGAACAAAAGACGGAACGTGTTGCTAAGATGATTTTTGATTTTATTAGTAAGAAACAAATTAATTTATCGATATTAGGGCCTAATAAGAGTCTATTTTATAAAATAAATAATGAATATAAATTCAATATTGCGATAAGATATCAAGATGAAGATTATAATAAACTTTATCCTTTATTAAAGTATATTAATGATTATTTTGCTGAAAGCTTTTCTAGAGAAAAAATTACAATAACGATTGATAATTCTGCACTGGATTATATGTAAATAATTCAAATTAATTTGTATTGAAAATTAATCAGAGAATATAAAATAAATATAAATAAATCAGCTCAAAATAGTTTTAATTTGAGTTGATTTTATTTTTTAAAAAAGCGGTAAAAATTTGAAAAAAACGCGATTTTATCGTATAATATAATGATGTAGATTTATATTTAATGACTGGAGGAAGATTGTGGAAATAGAACAAGTTATAAAGATTTCACAACTCTATGATTTTTACTCTGAATTACTTAGTGATAAACAAAAACAGTATTTAGATGATTATTATTTTAACGATTTATCGCTAACAGAGATTTCTGAGAATTATAATATATCAAAACAAGCTGTATCTAATAATATTAAGAGAACAATATTAGAATTAGAACAGTTTGAAGAGAAGTTAAATTTAATTAAATTGAACAATCAGAGATTGTTTTTACTAAATGAGATAAAAAAATCAACTACTGATACAGAAGTACTAACGTATGTTGAAGAATTGATAAAACTAGAAAATTAGGAGAGCTTGTATGGCATTTGAGAATTTATCAGAAAGATTACAAAATACAATAGCTAAACTTACTGGAAAAGGTAAAGTTTCAGAAGCGGATGTAAAAGAAATGATGCGTGAAGTTAGGTTAGCTTTATTAGAAGCGGACGTTAACTTCAAAGTTGTAAAAGAATTTGTAAAGAAAATAAGCGAAAGAGCAGTTGGAACAGAGGTTATGAAATCTCTTACTCCTGCACAACAAGTAGTAAAAATTGTAAATGAAGAATTAGTTGAATTACTAGGTGGTTCTAATGTTGAATTAAACCAAGGTGGTAAAATTACTACTGTTATGATGGTCGGTCTTCAAGGGGCTGGTAAAACAACAACAGCAGGTAAATTAGCGCTTAAAGTTAAAAAAACTATGAAGAAAAAGCCGCTTCTTATCGCAGCTGACGTTTATAGACCTGCTGCAGTTCAACAATTAAAAACACTAGGTAAGCAATTAGATATCGAAGTATTCTATGTAGATAAAGATCCAGTGGATATAGTTAAGGATGGATTAGCTTTTGCTAAGGAAAATTACTTCAACTATGTAATTATCGATACAGCAGGACGTTTACACATCGATGAATTATTAATGGATGAATTAAAAAATATTAAAGCTGCTACGACGCCAGACGAAATCTTACTTGTTGTCGATTCTATGATAGGTCAAGAAGCTGTTAATATTGCAACTTCATTTGATGAACAACTTGACATTACTGGTTTAGTATTAACTAAGTTAGATGGTGATACGCGTGGTGGTGCTGCGCTGTCTATTAAGTCTATTACAGGTAAACCAATTAAGTTAGTCGGTATGGGTGAAAAAATGAACGACCTTGAGCTATTCCACCCAGAACGTATGGCATCTCGTATTTTAGGTATGGGTGACGTACTTACATTAATTGAAAAAGCACAAGCTTCTATCGATGAAGATGAAGCTAAAAAAATGCAGGAAAAAATTCTAAATCAAAGTTTTACTTTTGAAGATTTCTTGACTCAATTAGAACAAGTAAAAAAATTAGGTAGTCTTAAAGACATTCTTGGAATGATTCCGGGAATGGGTAAACTAAAAAATATGAATTTAGACGCTGTTGATGAAAAACAATTTGTCTATATTGAAGCTATTATTAAGTCGATGACAATTGAGGAAAGACAAAATCCTGATATTATAAATGTACCACGTAGAAAACGTATCGCACAAGGTAGTGGTCGTCCTCTTAACGAGGTTCATAAACTTATCAAACAGTTCGAAGAAATGAGAAAAATGATGAAACAATTCGGTGGACTTATGAATGATAAATCTAAAAGAAAGGGTCTTGGAAGAATGTTTGGTGGCAAACTTCCATTCTAGTTAATTATGAATAATATAGTTTTATTCCAACCAGAGATCCCAGCTAATACAGGAAATATTGCGCGTACATGTGTTGGGACTAATACAAGATTACATTTAATTAGACCGCTAGGTTTCTCAATTGATGATAAACACGTAAAAAGAGCTGGTTTAGATTATTGGGAACATCTAGATTTAGTTGTTTGGGATAGTTTTGATGAATTTTTAGAAGCAACTAATGATAAGCACTATTATCTTATAACTAAATTTGGAACAAAAAATTATTGTGATTTTGATTTTTCAAATGAAGATAATGAAGATATCTATTTTATTTTTGGTAGAGAGACAAAAGGTTTACCAAAGGAATTTAGAGAGAAATATAGTGAACAGGCATTACGTATTCCAATGAGCGAAAATGTTCGTTCCCTAAACTTGTCTAATACAGCAGCGTTAATAATTTACGAAGCTTTAAGACAACAAAATTTTAATAAATTAAAATAGTGAGTGAGGGGAGAATTTAGGGTTTTTGTCTTGAATTATCCCCTCTCAATAAGAATATATAAGGAGAAAATCATGACATTTGTTGAAATTATAGATGATAATAACTTAGTAGAAGATAGTACAAAAGATATGTTACTAAAACTATTAGATTGTGCTGCTGAGTATGAAGGTGTTGATACTGAGATTACTGAAATGTCGTTATCATTTGTTAGTAAAGAAGAAATACAAGAAATTAATCGTGATTATAGAGGAAAAGATGTTCCTACTGATGTGATTTCTTTTGCTTTAAATGATGAGGTAGAAGATGAAATCGATATAATTGGTCTTGAAGATGAGATTAATTCTATAGGTGATGTAATTATCTGTGTTGATATTGCTCATGAACAAGCAAAAGAGTATGAACATAGTTTTGATAGAGAAATAGGTTTTCTTGCAGTACATGGATTTTTACACTTACTAGGTTATGACCACATGACTGAAGAAGATGAAAAAGAAATGTTTGGTAAACAAGATGAGATTCTTGAGAAGTTTGGTTTAAGGAGATAAGCATGTTTGAAGAACAAATTAAAACGGGATTTGTCACTATTATAGGTAGACCTAATGCTGGTAAATCTACGTTATTGAACAATATATTACAACAAAAAATAGCAATAATGTCAGATAAACCACAAACAACACGTAACATTATAAATGGTGTGTATACTGATAATGATTCACAGATTGTTTTTATTGATACACCTGGTATTCATAAGCCAAAACATAGACTTGGTGATTACATGATGAAACTTGCTAGTAGTGCAATTCAAGAGTCAGAGATAGTTTACCTAATTATAAATGCGAGTGAGAAGTTTGGTCCTGGTGATCAACACTTAATAAACATAGTTAAGGAATTAAAAGTTCCAACGTTTTTACTAATTAACAAAATCGATTTAATCACACCTGAACAACTTATTCAGATAATTGAATTTTATAAAGATTTATATGATTTTGTTGAAATAGTTCCTATTTCAGCATTAAAATCAATAAATGTTGATAATCTATTAAACACAACAAAAAAATACTTACAACCAAGTTTCAAAATGTATCCTGATGATGTAATTACTGACTCACCAGAGTATTTTGTTATTTCAGAATTCATTAGAGAGAAAGTATTACAATTAACAGAGCAAGAAATTCCTCATTCAATTGCTGTTGTAATTGATAGAATAGAGAAGCAACCAGGTAAAAAGAAAAATATCATCGCTACAATTGTTGTTGAAAGAAAATCACAAAAAGGTATGATTATTGGAAAACAAGGTAAGATGATAAAAGAAATCGGTTCTAGAGCAAGAAAAGATATAGAAGTTCTTCTAGGAGAGAAAGTATTTTTAGAGCTTTGGGTTAAAGTGATCGATAACTGGAGATCAAAACCAAACCAAATCCGTGACCTTGGATATAGGGATGATATCTTTGACTAATAGAAACTTTGTTACAGGAATTATTATAAAAAAAATAAGATATAGAGATTACCATGAAATACTACATGTTTTAACTGAGCAAGGTAATATAGAAAGTTTTTTTTATGAAAATGTCCACAAAAGTAAGAAAAAAATTAAGGTGAGTACACCATATGAGGTATCGATTAATTTTTTTCCTACTAGTGGTATGAACAAAATTACAAATCTTGAAATTGAAAATACATATACAAATATTGTATATGACATATTAAAAAACAGTTATGTTGCTAATATGTTGGAATATGTTAATTTAATAAATGACGATACTTTTAATATGTATAAGTTATTAAAATTATGTTTAAAAAATATAGAAAATGATGTTTCTGAAAAACTTGTTTTAATATATTTTTTATGTCAAATTTTAAAAGGTCAGGGTTTTATGTTTAAATATCAAAAAACAGATCAAACTTATGTAGGATATAGCTTTTTAAAAAATACCTTTGTTGACAAGTTTAATATAGATCATAGTATATATGGTCTTAGTGATTCACTTGTGAAGCTTACATACTATATGACTGTTAAAAATATTGACTTTTTAGAAAGTTTAGAAATAGAAAACAAAGATTTAATTAGATTATTCTCATTTTTAAATATGGTATTTAAAGAATTTGTAGGAATAGAAACTAAATCTTATACTAAAATATTAGAACTAGAAGAGATGCTTGGTTCTAATTAAGAAAGAGGCCATATATGAATAATGCAATAGGAGTATTTGATAGTGGAGTAGGTGGACTAACAGTTGCTCGTGAGATTATGAGACAGTTACCAAACGAAACTATCTATTATTTCGGCGATGTTAAAAATTGCCCTTATGGTGATAAAACAAAGGAAGAAATAATAAAAAATACGGATAGAGCAGTAAAATTCTTAATAGATAAGGGAGTAAAGCTAGTTGTTTTAGCATGTAACACTGCAACAGCGGCGGCACTAGAATATCTGCAAAGTAAATATGAAGTACCAATTATTGGTGTTGTTCAACCAGGAGCAAGACGAGCTATCCAAGCAACTGTGAATAATAAAGTACTAGTATTAGGAACAAAGTTCACAGCAAATTCAAAAGTATATGATATAGAAATTGAAAATATCAATTCTGATATTATAGTTTTTGATAAAGCTTGTCCAGCTTTTGTACCCTTTATAGAATCAGAAGGAAATCTTGATAAAGAAGCTACTAAGAATTTAATAACGGAAACCTTAGGTAATACTAACACGCTTGGCGTTGATACTGTCGTTCTTGGATGTACACATTATCCTATACTAAAAGAAGATATTGAGGAATATTATGGTAATAACATTAAAGTTATATCTTCAGGAAGAGAGGCAGCCCGTGAAGTTAGTACTGTTTTAGGATATGCAAAATTACATCAGAAAAAGTTAAATAAAAAAGAACACAGATTTTTTATTTCACAAGAAAGTGAAAATTTTAATAGTATTGCTTCAAAATGGTTAAACAAAGATATAAATGCAGAAGTAGTTGATGTATAGGAGTGATAAAATGAAAGAATTAATTTTAGCATCGAATAATGCACACAAAGTTGAAGAAATTAAAAGCATATTGAGTGATTATAATATTCTAACATTAAAAGATATTAATTTTACTGAAGAAATCATTGAAGATGGGACAACTTTTGAGGAAAATGCTTTGATCAAAGCAAGAACAATTTCTAAATATTCAGGGAAAGCTGCTATAGCTGATGATAGTGGACTTAGTGTTGATCTTCTAGATGGTCGCCCTGGAGTTTATTCAGCAAGATATTCAAAAGAACAAACTGATTCAAAAAATATAGAGAAAGTTTTATCTGAATTAGATGGTAAGAAATCAAATGCTAAGTTTGTATCAGTTATAGCTTTAGTTAAACCAGATGGGACAGAATTTACTTTTAGAGGGGAATGCCATGGTGAAATTATCTCTGAGTTAAGAGGTAGCAATGGCTTTGGATATGATCCTATATTCTATGTTCCGAGTTTAGATAAAACATTTGCAGAATTAAGTTCTGAAGAAAAAAATAGTATCAGTCATCGAAAAGAATCATTGGAGAAATTTTCTAATTTTTTGAAAGAAGAAAATAATGAAAACTAAAATAATACGAGAAGATTGTATTGCCTGTGGTAACTGCAATGCGATATGTCCGGATGTATATGATTATGATGAAGATGGAATAGCGTATTGCATTATCGATGATAATAAGATGACTGAGGAAGTTGCTGAAAAGTATCGTAGTTTAGTCTTAGAAGCAAAAGATAATTGTCCTACTGAGGCAGTTTTTGTAGAAGAAGACTAGAAAGGAGAGAAGATTGAGCAATAAAAAAACAAAAAGTACAAAAAAAACAAGTAAAACTAATAAAAACAAGAAAACCACTAAGGTAAGTGGTAAAAATACAAGTGTAAAGAAAACTCCGAAGAAAAATGTTATTCCTGTTTTGTCTAAAGAAGCCTATCGTGGATTATATTTTGTAATTTCTGTTCTTATAGTAATTTTATCTGTTTTACAAATGGGATTTATTGGTAGATTTTTTGATACACTTTTTAAATATTTATTCGGAAGTTTTAGTTATCTTATCTATATAATTATAGTTGCAACTCCAATATATTATATTATGAATAAAAAACTAAAAACACCAGCAATTATAGTAATATTATTAATTTTGATAGATTTTCTATTTCAGTTAATTTACATTGGTAATAGTGAGAATAATTTATTAGGTTTTAACGATATTTATAATAATAGAATTAGTTCATATGGTGGTGGATTGATATCATACTATCCTGTTAGATTCTTAATTTATTTATTATCTTACTATGGTTCATTATTAGTAATAATATCAGCTATTATAACAGTTATATTTTTATATTTTAATATTAATCATAGGGAGTTAGTCTTAAGGACTAAACATCATATAGTTAATGCATTTGATAAAAATGAATATGTAGAAGATACATTAGATGATTATCAAGAAGAAGATGATATTATTTATGATGAATATAACTCGACTGATGTTAATAGAGAAAACTCTAATGAACAAAGATATAATAAAATTAAAGATAAGGATTTAGTTGTTGATATAAGAGAATTCAAAGAAGACGAAGAATTTTATGACGAGGAAGTTGTACAACGTCCTTCTAGAAAACAACCTAAGTTAAATAAAGAGCATATTTCTGTTGAAGAAGAAACGGTTAATGAAGTAGTTTCGGAAGAGTCATATGATAATTATCAACTTCCACCAGTTACACTATTGAATAATCCAGTTAAGAAACAAACTATTACTAAAGGTGATGTAGTAGAGAAATCAAAAATTCTTCAAAGTACATTTAATAACTTTGGTATTGAGGTTAAGATTGTCAAAGCAATAGTAGGGCCATCGATTACACAGTTCCAGATATTACCGACTCCAGGAACTAAAGTTAGTAAAATAGTAAACTTGAGCAATGATATTGCATTAAATCTAGCGGCTAAAGATGTACGTATTGAAGCACCAATTCCTGGTAAATCATTAATAGGTATAGAAATACCGAATACTGTAAATGAGCTTGTAACGATGAAAGAAGTTTTTGTTAATGATGAGGATAATTCACCACTATCTGTTGCATTAGGTAAAGATGTATCAGGTGAATCGATATTCACGAGAATTGATAAAACGCCTCACCTATTAATAGCAGGTTCTACAGGAAGTGGTAAGTCAGTTTGTGTAAATACGATAATTACTAGTATATTATTAAAAAATAAACCAGATAAGGTTAAATTGATAATGATAGATCCTAAGATGGTTGAGCTATCGATTTATGATGGTATTCCACATTTACTTACTTCTGTTGTTACAGATCCTGTAAAAGCAGCTGATGTTCTTCATAAAGTTGTTCTTGAAATGGAAAACAGATACAGAGAGTTTGCAAGAGCTAGAGTAAGAAATATGGAAGGTTATAACAAGATAGCAGCAAAAGATCCAGATTATAAAGAACTTCCTTATATAGTAGTTATTATAGATGAGTTAGCTGATTTAATGATGGTATCTTCTAAAGAAGTAGAAGAATCAATTGCTCGAATAGCACAGAAAGCTAGGGCGGCTGGTATACATATGATAATAGCAACTCAAAGACCATCAGTTGATGTAATTACAGGGGTTATTAAAACTAACATTCCTTCAAGAATTGCGTTTGCGGTAAGTTCTAGTATTGATTCAAGAACTATTCTTGATAAATCAGGTGCAGAAACATTACTTGGTAAGGGTGATATGCTTTACTTATCAGCTGATTCAAGTAAACCTGTTCGTGTACAAGGAGCTTTCTTATCTGATGAAGAAGTAGAGAAAGTTGTCGACTTTGTTAAGAGTCAGTCTGAAGCACAGTACGATCCAAATATGACTCCAAGTGAAGTAAGTTCACAAAATGGAGGCTCATCAGGAGAAGATGTAGATCCGTTATATAAAGAGGTACTATTATTTATAGCTAAAACACAGAAAGCTTCTGCTTCGTTACTACAAAGAAGATTTAAAATAGGATATAATAGAGCAGCTCGAATAATAGATATGCTTGAAGAAGATGGGTACATTGGACCTGTAGATGGAAGTAAACCAAGAAAAGTATTTTTAGAAAAAGAATACGCTGAAGATTACGAATAAAAATAAAAACAATAGTTTACGTAATTTAAATTATGTCAACTAAAACTAAATTAGAGGTGAATAAAAGTGAAAAAAAATAGTAAATTATTAATAGGATTACTAACTATAGTAATTTTAGCAGTTATTGGATTATCTGCTTATGCATACCAAAAGCAACAAGCACTTAATAATAATAAACCAAAAGTTGAAAAGAAAAAAGAAGATTCTAAATTAGAGAAATTAATAAAAGAAACAGTTTCTAAATTTGATAAAGAGAATGATTTAAATAAAAAAATTGAAATATTTAAATCAATTCTTGATAAAAAGGATGAAGTAGCAAAAGAAAACAAAGATAAGCTAAACAGTGAGTATAATGATGCAATTAAAAACATGCGTGAAAAACTAAATAACTCTGTTAAGGATAAAATTAAAAATGCTTCATTAAATGATGAAGATAAGAAAAATTCTGAAAAAGTGGACTCTGTTAAGAAAGAGTTAAATGACTTACAATCTACTCTTGAAAAAGAAAAATCAGTTTTATTTGAAAAAGAAGAAGACTACAATTCTATCGCTCAGAGTATTAAAGATGCGTTAACATCTTTAGAGGCTCCTAAGTCTACAGAATCTAATCAAACACAACAACAGCAGGAAACACAGGCACCAGCTACTGCAGAAACACATGAAGCACCAGCTCCTCAACAACCTGCAAATACATACACACCAAACTATAGTAATAGTAGTAACTCTTCTAGTTATAATTCTAATAGTAATACTTCTACTGAGCCTAGAAGATCTAATACTCCATCGAATAGTACAGCAACTACTGAAACACCAACTAACAGTGGTGCTACTACAATTCCAGCAGCACCAGCTACTCCAGCAGCACCAGCAGGGACAGAAGCTACGGGAACTGGAGAATAACCATATTAAAATACAGGATATATCTAATTATCCTGTATTTTTTATTGTAGCAAATTATAGAATATGTTATAATTATTAGT
Organism: Gemella sp. 27098_8_149; assembly: GCF_041433745.1. Taxonomy (NCBI): domain Bacteria; kingdom Bacillati; phylum Bacillota; class Bacilli; order Caryophanales; family Gemellaceae; genus Gemella; species Gemella sp. 27098_8_149. The sequence goes on from NZ_JAPWCB010000001.1 coordinate 54,008, forward strand.
GAATTGAATTTATACTTTAAGTTAGAAGGGTAAGTAAAAATAATGAATCTACCGAATAAAATAACATTATTTAGAACAATATTAATACCTGTATTTATAGTATTTTTACTAGTTGATATGGGAGGAAGTATTTCTATTCTAGGAGGAAGAGAAATATCCTTAAATATATTTATAGCAGCATTAATATTTATATTTGCATCATTTACTGATTTTATTGATGGTTATTTAGCAAGAAAATATAATTTAGTTACAAATATGGGGAAATTCTTAGATCCATTAGCAGATAAACTTCTAGTTGGAAGTGCATTTATAGTTATGGTTGAATTAGGATTAATGCATAGTTGGATGGTAGTTGTTGTTATTGCGAGAGAATTTGCTGTAACTGGTTTAAGACTTTTAGCTGTTGAAAAAGGTGAAGTTATACCTGCTGGTATTTTAGGAAAACTAAAGACTATTAGTCAATTAATCGCCATAATTCTTATACTATTAGGAAATCCTATTTTTAATACTATAGGATTTAAATTAGATTATATTCTATTATGGATATCAGTAATTTTAACGATACTATCTGGAATTGAGTATTTCAAAAACTCATTACACGTATTCAAATAATGTTAGTGATAGGTTCATCCTATCCTAGCATTTTTATTTTTTTGGAGGTGTTTTTTATAAATGAATAATATATTGAGAGATGAGAAATTTAAAAAGAAATTTCCTATAAAACTTGTTAAGCATAATAGTGACTGGATAAATTGGTATGAAGATGAAAAGAAAAGTTTACTAGCTATACTTGAAAAACATAAAGTAAGTTTATATCACATAGGAAGCACAGCAATTCCAAATATATATTCAAAGGATATAATAGATATATAATATTAGAAATCAATGAAAGTAATGATTTTGATAGTATAATTGATATACTGAATCCTGAGTGGGAACTACGTTGGAAAGAAGAGGATAGAGCTTTTCTAGTTAAAGGATATGGTCAAGATGGTTTTCTAGATAAAGTATACCACCTACATGTAAGAAAAAAAGGTGATATTGAAGAAGTTAAGTTTAGAGATGTATTAATAGAAAATCCAAAATTAGCAAAACAATATGAAAGATTAAAATTAGATTTAGAAACAACATATAAGTATGATAGAGAAGGATATACAGCTGGCAAAACGAAATTCATAAAAGATATTATAAAAGAATATAGTTTACATAATTAATAATATGTAAACTATATTCTTTATTTTACTTTTTTTTATTGAAGTACTTAACTAACCCTTGAATTGCAACTATTGACCAAACACCTTCAAGTAAAACAAATCCCCATTGTTTTCCTATAAATGCGTCTATTCCAAGAATTAAAGCACCAATAGCATTAAGCAATAGATAGTTAAGTGAAGTTGTTTTAAGCTTTCCTAATTGACTAAATACAAATCCTATAAGAATTAGTAATGATCCTATAACTTGAACAATAATACCCATTATTACCTCCATAAAATTTAATAACTTTTATATTTTACCTCAATTGGAGATATATTTCAATACTAATCATCTAGTTTATCAATGTTTTGTTTAATAATCTTTTTTGATTCATTAATGTATAGCATTGATGTGTCACTATTTGAATGGCCCATTTGTGTCATAATTATAGGTATATTCCCATTTGTTTTTAGAGCTAGTTTTGTACCGTAACTATGTCTTAATTTATGAGGTGACATTGGAACATTAAAGGCATCTGTATACTTCATCACTAATTTTTGAATAGCTCTTATTGATAGTCCAGTTTTATTTTTACTAATAAATACATAATCTTCTCTATTAAGTTTAAAAGGTAGGGAAGTAATGTATTCATTTAGTCTATCTAAAGCCGATTTAGTAATTATAACTGTATCGACCTTATTACCTTTTCTGATAACATTAATCTCACTATTTAGAAAATCAATATCTTTTACTTTAAGATTAGCAAGTTCATTAACACGAATACCACTCTTTAAAAAAAGTGTAAGTATAGCTAAATCTCTTGCTTTATCTCTTAAGAAAAATGATTTAGCATGATTAGACAAAGTCTTTTCATATTCGAATTCAACATACTGTAAGAATTCTTCGTCTTGAGAATCTAAAAATATCTTTTCTGATATTTTCTTTGATCTTGAAGATAATGTTTCTTTAACACGATTAATAGGGATTTTAAGCATAACATTTCTTTCGAAATAAGCTTTACCTTGCTCAGTTTCACTTGTTACTGTAAGGAACTTATAAAGTGATCTCATAGCAGCTTTATAGTTATTTATAGTAGTTTGACTACGATATTTACCATTAACTTGTTCACGAGATAGACTCTTGAAATAACTTTCCATTTCTTTTTTTGAAATATTTTCTAATGTAGAAAGACTAACATCTTTAATTTGTTCAGCCTCAGATATAGTTTCCCTAATAGTCCAATTTAAAAAGTTCTTATATGTTTCTAGATATCTATGCAAAGTTAATGGAGATAAATTGTCATAATATGTATCAATAAAATCTTCTATATAGTCAGGAAATTCTGGAAGTATTTTGTTGATCTTTTGTTTATAATAATCACGTTGATTCATTGGTATTACTACATTCTCCTTTAATTTATAAATTATACATATAATATGTATTATACGAACAATTATATTATATCATATATAAATGATTCTTTCAATATATGTTTGTCCCCTCATAATATTTGAATCTTATGTAATATTATATAGTTTTATTTAATTCTTACTAATTTGATTTTTATATTTTAACGAGACTTAACATCTTTTATTTGTATTGTTTTTTGTTGAGTTTTATTATAAAGAGATATTCAAATTGTTTTTTTATATTTTAAAACTACTGCGTTTACGTGTTGTCAAATATACCCTACTAAATAAGGAATTTTTGGAGAGATTTTCTTATTTTTAACTATATTGTTTAGTTTCAGTTTCTTCACAAAAATATCACCTATTTAAACGCCGTTTAAGCGTCCTAAAATTATTTTTTGTATAATTATCCCAAAAACCACTAAAAACGCTCAGAATGGATTTAAACGTCTATTTTGCTTTTTTTTATCATTTTTCTTTTATTTTTTTGTAATCTAATGTAAAAAGCTACCTAAGTTTCCTTAGATAGCTTAAAGTTTATCGCTTAATTATACACGCTCAACTTTTCCAGATTTTAAAGCTCTAGCAGAAACCCAAACTTTTTTAGGTTGTCCGTCTACTAAAATTGTTACTTTTTGTAGATTAGCTTTGAATTTTCTTTTATTTGCGTTCATTGCGTGTGAACGAGTATTTCCTGAACGAGCTTTACGTCCAGTTACGTAACAAACTTTTGCCATGAATTAATCCTCCTTTTGGAAATAGTTTATTCATAACATTTACTACATACACAAGTAATAATATAACATACCTTAACATAAATATCAAGTAAAAACTTTAATTTATAATAATTTTCTTTATGCAAACGATGTTATTATCAATATTATAATAAAGGCTATTACAGAAGATACAGTTGTTCCTAATGTCCAGGTCTTAAATGTAGTTTTAAAATCTAAATTTAGATATTGTTTAAATAACCAAAATCCAGGATCATTTACATGTGAACAGAACATACTTCCTGCTGTGATGCTTAACATTATAAATACCGGTGAGTAACTTACTGTACTAACAAGTGGTTCAACAATAGCAAGCGTAGTTATTGCAGCTATTGTAGCACTACCTAATGATATTCTTAATATAGCAGCTACTAGGAAGCTAATAACGATTGGTGATAGATTAAGACCATTAGTTAGACTAACAATTTCATCAGTAACTTTAGAATCAACTAATACTTGTTTTAAACCACCTGCAGCACCATTAATTAGTAATACCACTGCAATTGTTTTAAGAGACTGGCTTAGCAATGGAACAATTGATCTTATTCTCAATCCTTTTGTTACCATTAGTTCAATAATAGCTATTAATAAACTTATTATTAAAGCAGTAACAGGATTACTTATAATTGTTAAGATACCTTTTATTGTTTGTGATAGATTAGGTATACCTAAAATTATTGTAGGGATTGTAATTAATAGTACTGGTAATAGCATTAACAAGATAGCAAATGTAGTACTCATAGTTTGATTTTCAATTTTTAGAACGCTTATATTCTTTTCATTATTATTTAAATTAACTCTTGTTTTTACTAAATTAGAATTAGTTAGTAGTAAGCCACCTATAAAAGCCGTAGGCAAAGCAACTATTAATCCATAGTAGAATACTTCAGCCATATTTAAGTGAAATGTTTTTACTATTATACTTGGACTTGGATGTGGTGGGAATAAAGCGTGAATAGTTAGTACTCCTATACTTGCAGGAAGAGCAAGATATATCTTATCTAGTTTTAACTCCTTTGCTACTGCAAGAATAATTGGAATTACTAAAATAAAAGCCACATCAAAGAATAAAGAAAAACTTATACACATTCCAGCTATAAGTAAGCCTAATTGGATTCTCTTAACTCCAAATACACTAATCATTTTTTTTGCGGTAATCTCTACTGCACCTAATTCTTCCAATATTTTACCAAACATTGCTCCTAGACCTAATATTAATGATAAATGTCCTAGAAGAGATCCAGTCCCCTTCTCTATTGAATCTATCAATGTATTAGGGGGAAGTCCTAAAAATAATCCTAGAATTATAGCTACTATTAATATTGATAAAAATGGTTCAAAATGTAATTTTGTTATTAAAAATATAAGAGCACTAATACCAATAAATACTAACAATAATTTATAGGAATAATTTCCTAAAAAAAATGCTAATGATGAGTAGACTATTAATCCTAAGATAATAAATATCTTATCTAATTTCATTATATTCTCCTTAAATTTTCATTAGGTAATTATAACATTATTAATATAGAGAAGTAAAGGTAAACGCTTTATAATTTATTTATTTAGGAGATCAGCAATTTTTTCGAAAGTTCTAGCATTTCGTATAGTAATAGACTTATAGAAACTTTCTTTTATTAAATACTTATGATATGAAGTTTTTAAGTAACTTGTTTCGTTGTATTTCCCCCAGAACACTGCATGTTTACCAAAATGAACATCTTCATCTTGCAGAGCCATTTGTTTTATACGGGCTTTCATAATTGAATAGTCTATTTCATTTGTATAGAATAATACATCTTTTCTATACAAATCGTTAAACCACCAGCTAGGTAAGTTTTCAAGTTCCTCAAGATATTCACTCTGACTAAGTATTACTCTATTAATTTTAAAAGGATAAATATTTAATATCTTTGATATATTTTGATTAATAGTATCTATGCTATCAGTAGTATCAAATATTATATTTCCACTATTTATATATGAAACAACATTGGTATACCCTAAATGTGAAATCATCTCTTTTAACTCAGCCATTGATACTTTATTCTTACCACCAACATTAATTCCTCTAAGTAATAGTACATAACGCATAAAAACTTCTCCTTCTTTTTAAAAAAACTCTCTATCATAATAATAGAGAGTTTTAAAATAATTCTTTAATTATGCTCTTGATACGTAAGAACCTTCTGCAGTATTGATAACTAATACGTCTCCTTCTTTAACGAATAGAGGTACTTGTAAAGTGTATCCAGTTTCAACTGTAGCAGCTTTAGTAGCTCCTTGTGCAGTATCACCTTTAACACCAGGTTCTGTTTCAGTTACAGTAAGTTCTACTGTTGTTGGTAAGTCAATTCCTAAGATTTCATCACCAAACATTAAGATTGAAACTTCCATGTTTTCTTTTAAGAAGTTTAATTCATATTCTAATTGTGCTTCAGGTACTTCGATTTGCTCGTAAGTAGCGTTATCCATAAATACATATGCTTCACCAGTTGAGTATAGGTATGACATTTTTTGGTTGTTAATTTGAGCTTTTGCAACTTTTTCACCAGCTCTGAAAGTTTTATCGTTGACAGCACCAGTACGCATATTTCTTAATTTAGAACGTACGAATGCAGCTCCTTTACCAGGTTTAACGTGTTGGAATTCCATTACTTTCCAAATGTTTCCATCAACTTCGATAGTAACTCCAGTTTTAAAATCATTAACTGATATCATTATTGTAATTCTCCTTTAAATTGTATTAATATTATTATAAATAAATTTTTTTTTAAAATCAAGGTAAAAACTAATAAATTTAGTGTATTTTATATAAAGAATAGTAATTAGCCTATTTTAGTTAACATAATTATATTTACGTAAACTAAAAATTATTTACTTTCTATTACAGCTTCTACCATGTAGATTCTATTACCTTTTTTAATAAACTTATCTTCATACTCAGTATGAACATTATCTTCTTCATAGACACTATTAGTTAAATCTAGTGAAAGTCTATTAAAAGTAAACCCATATTTAGCATAGCTCATTAAGCTGTATTCGAATAAACCTTGGTTATCAGTTTTTTGAACTATTGTTTTATTTCCATTTAAAATAGCTTCATAACGAGCTAAGAACGTATGGAATGTTAAGCGTCTTTTCTCGTGTCTTGTTTTAGGCCATGGATCAGAAAAGTTTAGATATAGTTGATCAACTTCACCTTCAGTAAAATATTCTAGTAAATCTTCTGCATTTCCTGAGATAAGTTTTAAGTTTTCTCTATGAGTTTCTTCAACTTTGTCTAATAGAAATGTTAAGACAGTTGGTTGTGCCTCCATAGCTATAAAGTTAATATCAGGGTGTTTTTCAGCAAGTGTATGAATAAACTTACCTTTCCCACTTCCTATTTCTAAGTGTATTGGATTATCATTCCCAAAAATTTCTTTCCATTTTCCCTTATTATCCTTAGGTTGTAAAAATACAACTGGACTATTTTCTAGACGCTCTCTAGCATCTGCTCTATTTCGAACTCTCATTCATGCACCTTTCTATTTTAATTCTATTGTTTTATTAAATAATTGTTTGTTTTCTAATACTTTTTCTTTTGAACCTAGTACACAAGTATATGCTTTAGATTTCATATTTTCAAATTCTACTGCTAATTTTCTTAAATCTTCAACTGTCGTATTTTTTATTTCATTTACAAGTTTATCATAAACTTCAAATGGAGAGTTAGTGATGTATTTGTTTAATGAATATGCAGCTTGTGCGCTTGGCGACATTAGTACATCTAATGAATTTAGAGTACCTATAATATATTTATTAAGATCTTTTTCATCTGCATTAATATTAGCTACGTAGTTGTTAATATTGTAATATATTTCTAGAGTTTCTGTTAAGTTTGGGTCACGATAAGACCATAAATTAAAATCACCAAAAGCATTAAATATCACGCCAGAACCATAGGCTCCATTTTTAACACGGACATTATTCCATAAATAGTCTAAGCTTAAGATATGTCTTAGTACTAAGTGTGTTCCAGTGTAATCATTTATATTATAACCTACACCAACATATTGAACTAGTGAATCAAAGTAAAAACCTTCAGAATATCCTTGATCTTCTAATTTAATTTCAATTCCTTTTTGTTTGTCTAATTCAGTAGGATATTTAGTTAAATATGAAGATATAGTTTCTTTGAAGTTAGCGTATTCTTCTTTATTACCGACAAAGTTAACTAATAATCTGGCTTGATTAAAGATCAGATTTGTAACAGTGTATAACTGTTCTTTAATTTTATCACTATTTTGTTCATAGTTACTTACTAATTCACTTATAAACATGTAGAAATCATATTCTCCATGATATGAAGCAAGTTTACTTTGAGGATTGTAGAAACCACTAATTCGACGTGCTACAAAAGCATGTCCAGAATTTTTAAATCTACTTTCAAGCATTAATTTAATCTCTAAGAGAACATTGTATAGTGCTTCTTTATCTTCAAAATCAGCATTAAGTGTAGTTTCATCTAAGATTTTAGCCAGTTCCCCAGCTTTTTCTACTAAATTCTTAGCACTGATTATGAATTTCACTTCACATTCTTCACTCTTATGTTTTCTGAAAACATCTACATAAGAACTAATACCACCAAGATTTGCACCTATTTCTTTTATAACTTCAGCTTCAGTTTTATTTTTTGTATTAAAGTTAAATAATAAATAAGATAATACTGACGCATATTGTAACTGTTCAACTTCAAAATCACTTATGTCAAATAGTAATTTAGAATATGAAATACCATTAGTCACAGCATCATAATGTGAGAAATTGATACCTTTGTATTCTTCAAAGAAAGTTTCTTCGAATGGATTTTTCAACTCTACTTCTTTAGCATTGACACTTTTAATTTTTTCTAAATCTTCTTTTTTATCAGTACTGTTTTGCCATTTTTGAAGTGATTTAGTATTTTGAACAAGGGCTTCTAACTCAGTTTCTGATAAAGTAGCTTTATATTCAACTAAATCTTTTTCCTTATTTTCTTTTTCTAATGTCGGAATTAAGTGTAATATAGCTTGTTTATTATTTTCAATTAGAAACTGTCTAGCAAGAGTTTCGTATTGTTTATTAGCACAGTTTTCTTGTAAATGAGAAATTACATTGTCTAAATCAAATGCATCTAATATATTATCTTCGCTATATAACCATGTTCTTAATAATCTAATAGCATAAGATACACCCTTAGGTGATGAAGTTTTATTAATCTCTTCCTTGATAGAAAAGTTCTTCTTGTTAATTGAAGCTTGAACTTGTTCATAATCAAATCCTTTATCAATAATACCTTTTAATAAAGATTTATATTCAGTATCAAGACTTTCTAATTTATCATCACTTACGTATTTAAATATGATTGAGTATACAGTTTCTTTACGATCTTTTTGTACATAACTATATACGTCTTCACAAATATTGTTATCAATGAAGTATTTTCTAAATTCTGTATTACTACTTCCTAGAAGAATATCATCTATTATATCGATATTCTCAATTTTACTAAATTCATTACTATCACCAAGAATATAGTTATACGCAACATAAGCTTTATCTTTTACATCTTCATTAAAGTATGTACGCTTAACAATATCCGCTGTAAAGTTTTCTTGACGTGATAAGCTATAATCGCTATAGTCTTTATAATCGTAATTATTTAGATAACTATCAATATGATTCAGATACTGTTCAGCATTTAAATCCCCATATAAAAAGATATAGCTGTTACTTGGGTGATAGTTGTAATTATAAGTTTCTAAAAATTCTTCTTGTGTAATCGAAGGGATTGCTTCTGGTTTTCCTCCAGAAGAATATTTATAAGAAGTATCACTGAATAGATGTTCCGTTACATATTGATCCAGTACTTCATCAACTGATGAATATGCACCTTTCATTTCATTGTAAACAACACCTTTATATATTAGTTCATCTTTTTTATCTTCAAGGTGATAGTGCCATCCTTCTTGGGCAAGAATATTTGGGTTGTTTTTTAAGTTTGGATTAAATACTGCATCTAAGTATATATCCATCAATATTTCTAAGTCCTTTTCATTTTTAGACGATACTGGATACATAGTTTTATCAGGAAATGTCATTGCATTTAAAAATGTATTAAAAGAACCTTTAAGTAGTTCTACAAAAGGTTCTTTTACTGGATATTTCGCTGAACCACATAAAACAGAATGTTCTAAAATATGAAAAATACCATTATCATTATAAGGAATAGTTTTAAAACTAATGCTAAAACTTTTATTTATATCATCATTTTCAAAGAATACTAATCTAGCACGAGTTTTAACATGCTCATAAAGATAAGCATTTGTATTTATATTTTTTAGATATTTCTTTTCTATAAGTTCAAATGTCATATTATTTAATTATTATAGTAGATTACATTTTTAGTAATGTAAGAACGTCATAACCTTGTAGTTTGTCCATACCGTTTAGACCATCTAATTCGATTAAGAACGCAATACCTACTACGATTCCTCCTAATTCTTCTACTAATTTAATAGTTGCTTCAATTGTTCCACCTGTAGCTAATAAATCATCTGTGATTAGAACACGTTGACCTGGTTTAATTGCATCTTTGTGCATTGTTAAAGTGTTGCTTCCATATTCTAAATCATATTCGTATGAAATAACTTCACGTGGTAATTTATTAGGTTTTCTTACTGGAACAAAACCAATACCTAATGAATAAGATACAGGACATCCAATAATGAAACCACGAGCTTCTGGTCCTACTACTACATCAACTTGTTTTTCTTTAGCATAGTTTACGATTTGATCTGTAGCGTACTTATACGCTTCTCCATCTGCCATTAATGTAGTTATATCTTTAAAACTAATTCCTTCTTTTGGCCAATTTGGTACGATTGAAATGTATTTTTCTAAATTCATTTATTTTTATTTTCTCCTAAATGTTTTCTTAACTCAATTATTATACTATAAAATTACAAAATAAGCAATTTATAATACCGTTATTATAAGCTATAAAGAGATAATCCAAATTACTATCTTTATGATTTATTAGTGTGATAAAATAGAATATATAATTTTTAACATGGAGGCTAAAATATGAAATTTACATTCTCAGATTCAGCAATTGAATATATTTTAAAACAAATTAACAAATTTAATGAAAATACATATAATATTATAATAGACTATGCTGACGGTAATAGTCCTTATAATGAAAATATAAGTGGTTGTCACTGTCAAGTATACGATAAGTATAGAGTATTAATAGTGAGTAAGAATGATGTAAATATTAAGTGGAACAAATATGATAAGCAAGTTGAATCAAATCTTGGCCCTGTATTTTTCCCTTCTTATTATGAAATGATGTTTGATAAAAATAATGTTTTTGATTACAAGAATTTTACTCTTAATTTAAAAAGTGAAGCGGGAATAATTGCTGATCAAGTTCAGCTAATTATTAAATTATAATTTAAGTTAATTTTAATAAACTTTGTTACTATAGATTCTAAATATTAAAAATGAAAGGAGAATAAATTTGAAGTCATTTCTTAACAGCAGAAAATTAACCTATATTCTATTTTTTGTGTATTTATTCATACTTTCATGGGTAATCGTAGCCAAAATGGATTGGAATTTATTAAAAAGTAGTAATCTTTCTTGGATAAATCATCCACGTGTACTACTTCACCCAGGAATAACATGGAGAACAGTTAATCTAATACCATATAGTTATTTCGATATTGTGGAGGTACTATTAAATATACTTTTCTTCATACCATTTAGTTTCTACATAAAGATGTTATATCCTAAATCTTCAGGTTTTAGAGCAATAATACTAGGATTTATGTTGAGTTTAACTTATGAATCAATACAATATGTACTGACTATTGGTTTTCCAGATGTAACAGATTTAATTGATAATACTCTAGGGGCGATTATTGGAGTAATTATTATTAATATCATCTCAGTTATCTTTAGAGAAAAATTAAGAATATATATGAATGTTATATTAATACTTTTTTCTGGATATATTATTCATGACATTCTATATCTTATAATTTAATACAAAAAAACGATAGATTCTAAAATTTAATCTATCGTTTTTTTTATAATAGTAAACTAATCTACTTTATCTTTTTTTTCTAAATCCTAGTGTAGCTAGAACTACTCCTAGTAATCCTAATAATGCAGCTCCTGCACTATTCTCAGTTAGACCAGTTTTAGGAAGTATATTGTTAAATCTTTGTGATACAGGATTTTGTGAATTATCAACTTTATTCTCTGTATTAGATGTGTTATCATTGTTTAATCCATAAGAAGAATCATCTTTTTTAGCTTCTTTAGCTCTTGAAACAATAGTATATGTACTAAAGTGATCTGTATAGAACGTCAGTTTTCCATCACTGTAAGTACTTTGAACTTTCTCTAATTTATCACCATTTACATAGTATACTTCTAATGTTTCATTATCATTAGCAATTACGGCTACAGTAACTGCTCTAGTTTCTCCATTATTATTAATTACATTTCCTTTATCATCAGTGAAGAATAAATCTAGAGTTTTTACTACATTTAGTTTTTCATCAAGATTTTTAACTAATTCTTTAACTTTCTCAACTTTTTTATCATCAGAATTCTGAGCTACAAAATGAATACCAGTAACATCTTTTTCTTTAAATTGAACTTTAACTTCTTCATCACCAGGTAATTTAGCGATAAGAGTATCAGTTACATTTTTCTTATCATCTACTGAAGGTGTGCTTGGTTGTTCAGGAGTCGCTTGTGGTTTTTCTTCTGGTTTTGGCTGTTCCGGTGTTACTTGTGGTTTTTCTTCCGGTTTAGGTTGTTCAGAAGGGGTTGTTTGTGGTTTTTCTTCTGGTTTTGGTTGTTCTGGAGTTACTTGTGGTTTCTCCTCAACTTTTGGTTCTTCTTTCTTAACATCAGCATCAACTGTAGTTACAAGTTCAACTAATTTATCATCGATATTTGTAGCATTTTTTTCGAATAAAGTTTTAGTAATTCTATATTTATCTCCAGCTTTCATATCATTATCAGTAATTTCTAATTTTCCATCATCTTCATTAGAAACGCTTGTTGAACTAAGTTCTTTAACTTCATTACCACGGATACGTTCTACCTTAGTAACAATATACCAGTTTCGACCATAATCATCACTCTTAAGTAATTCTGCCATTGGTTTAGTTTGTTTACTTAGGAATTCTTTGTATTTATCTAACCCTTGTAAGATACCTTCTCCACCGTAGAATTCAGAACGTCCTCTATACCAGTGTAGAAGATTTAGAATTGTTAATTTCTCATCTTTTGGTTGAATAGTGATCTTATTATCTTTTGCAACAACATTTAATTCAATAGCTTGTTTTTGAGGATAGTAACCTTGTGTTACTTCAGGAGAAATTCCTAATAGTTTTGTATCAGAATCATTATATGGTAATGTTGCTGGTAAATTGTTATTAGCAATATCAAGAATATGTAGACTACCATTTGCTTTAATTAATTCTAATGGTATATTACTAATTTGGTTATTTACTAATCTTACAGTTGCTTTATTTTTAGCTAGGTTTTTCCATAAATCATCAGATAGACTAGAAATATGGTTGTTATTTAGAGCTAGAGTATTTAATTTAGTGAAATTAACTCCATTTTCTGGTAGTGATGTTAATTTGTTGTTAGCTGCATATAACTGTGTTAACGAAGTTAAATTAGCAACACTGTCAGGAAGTTTAGTAAGTTCATTGTCAGTTACAGATAAGAATGTTAAACCTGTATTATTTTTAAATATATCATTTGGAAGTGAAACAATCTTATTATTTGATAAACTTACTGTTTTTAGCTTTTTATTGTTAGCAAATACATTTGCTGGTAATGTTGATAGCCATGATTGACTGAACTCAACAGATTCTAATTCAGAGTTATTTGCAAACAAGTTTTCTGGGATATTACCTAAGTTGTTAGAAGATAAGTTCACAGTTTTTAATTTTTTGTTATTAGCGAATAGGTTCTCAGGTAGTTTAGTAACACCATTTCCTCCTAAGTTAATACGCTCAATATTAACTGCATTTTTAAATAGATCTTCAGGTAATTCACCGAAGTTATTACTATCAGATGAGAATGATTTAACACCAGGTCCCATGTGTTTTAGTAAATCAAGATTGTAAATAGCACCTTTATCAACTTTTCCATCAATTTCTAATGAACCAATATTGATATCACCAGTGAAGTTTTTCAATTCATCTTCTGTCACTTTTCCATCATTATTAGTATCTACACCATTAGCAATTAATTTTTTCTGAAGTAAATCATCACTTTTCTTACGTTCTTCATTATTTTTTTCTACTAACTCAAATCCATTCCATCCTTTTTTAATTTCAGGTTTGAATTTTAGTTTAACTGTAGTATATTTATCGAAGTTTCCTTTATCGCTTTCTAAAGAGCCCATATAAGAAACTATAACACCACCTAAATGTACTTGGTCTAAATCTTCAACCGGAAGTGTAAATAATGCTCTGTCATATTGACCTGCTGAGTTCTTCTCACCAAAGTTTTCTTTCACACCTGATTCCCATTTACCTTTGTTTTGGATGGCAAAATCATATAAACCATGAGCAAATAATGTATTTAACATTGTAATACTCATTTTTCCATCTTTAACTACTAATTTCACATTTTTGTCAAAGAATCCTTCTAGCATTGAAGTACCTTGTCTTCCATCAGCGTATAAAGCGTTAAATCCTAAAGTATATTCACCATCTTCTAATTTATCAGTAAGTGAATAAGTTTTTTCTTCTTGTTTTTCAGGAGTTTTTTCTGGTGTTGGTTTTTCTTCAACTACTTTATTACCAGTAGTATATACTTTACTCTCGCTACCGTCATTTGCTTTAAATACAATTGTATTATCTCCATCAAAGTTCCAAGCTTTAAATGCTTTAAGGCTTTCTCCACCATCGTCAAAAGTAACGATTTGATCTTTCCAGTTTTTACTAAATAGTGATTTATCAAATGATTTTCCATTAATAACTACTTCTTTAGTATTTTTAAGAACATCTTCCGCTTTAAATCCATTAACAAGCGTAATGTTTAATTCATCTGCGTAACTGTTCTTTTCTACATTAGAAACTAAATCTTTTTGAGCATATGATGCGCTAGTTGTAGGCACCTCTTGTTTTGGTTCTGTAGGTTTTACATCTTCTTTTTTATCTGTTGATGTTGGATATGAAATTATTGTTCCATCAGCAAGTTTGACTTCTAGTTTATTATCTGAATCTTTTAAAGCCTTAACTAAGTCTTCGTTAAAGATTCTGATTCCAAGATATTTTGAAGTTTCTACTTTATCTTTGAAAACATCTTTATTTACAGTAGTACCGTTTAGAGTCACACTAGCGATTTCATCAACAAAATTATCATAAACAGAAGTGTCTGATAATTCTAATGTTAAGTGTTTATTGTGTTGCCAATCTTCACCTTTTTCTAATTTTGATATAGTATATTTAGCATTTGAAGCTGGTTTATTAGAATCAGTTTCACTATCTTTTGATGGTGTAGTTGTTTCATTGCTTGGTTCTACATAACCAGTATCTTCATATGTTGTTTTCGAACCATCTGAAAATGTGAATTCAATTTTATGCTTATCTTGTTTTTTATAATGCTCAGTTATTGCTTTATCTATAGCAGTTACTTGTCCATTATATAGTTTATAAAATTTACTGTTAGTATTTTGGCTATCAAACCCAAAATCTTTTCCATCTACTGTAAGTTTAGTTACTTTTGACCAGTAGTTTTTGTAAAGGTCAGAACCTTCTAAGAAGAAGATTAGCGAGTCATTTTCTACTTGTGGTTCTAAAATTTTTAAACCTTCATTAATTAATTTTGGTTTTGCTGTTGGATCCACATACCCTTTATCTTCATATACAGCTTTTGATCCATCTTTAAAGATAAATTCAATTTTATGTTTGTCTTGTTTATTATAATGAGTAGTTATTTCATTATTATTAACATAAATAATATTATCAAATAAAGAATAGTTTTTTGAAGAAGATGCTTCACTATTAAAGCCGAAATCTTTACCATCTATTAAAAGTTTATCGATTTTATTCCAGTATCTTTTAAATAAAGTATCTGATGTGTCTTGACCTTCAACGGCAATCTCTAATCCACCCGTTCCAATCTCTGGTTCGTAGACTTTAAAACCTGTACTTTGTTGATCTTGTGCATATACTACGTTAGAATTAAGATTAATTTTAGAATTATTGAAGTCTACAGAACCTATACTTAAACAAATAGGCACAGCTAATCCAATAATTAATTTATTGTTATATTTTTTGTTCATTATGTTCCTCCATTAAAACAATGATAATCAATATCGATTAATTATAAGGTTATTATACTACAACAGGAGAAAAGATACAAGTGAAAACGTTAAAAATAAAAAAAAATTAGAGGTGATTTCAATGGATTTAGCATATGAAATGCTGAATTCATAGGAATAACCTCTAATAAATTTCGTTCATAAATTTGCCACAATGAAAAAATAATTAATATAAAAAATTAAAATCTTTTAGTGATTAAATCGTAGTGAGTTTCGATGTCTTCAGGTTCTGTTGCATATCCTCTAAGATCATAGTATTCTCCATCTTTTTGCATAACTGCTGTTGGATATGATTCGATCCCAAGATTTAAAGTTCTTATAAAATCCGGATGTATAGGGTTAGCATTCTTAAATGCTATAGTTAATTTTAGAGCTAGGTCTGAACTATCTATATTATATTTTTCAGATAATTCTACATAAGTTTGCACTTCACTAAGACTCTTTCCTTCAATAAAAAATTTACATTGAACATCATATGCAAAGTGTAATATTTTTGAATTAGGAATTAACTCTTTTACCACATCCATAGCTATTGCAGGATGAAGAGAGTTTAATATCATTTCACCTTCTTCAAGTACTTTATTATATTTTTCCCCAAACTCTACATTATACATTTCAGATATCTTTTTATTTCCTTCCTGGAAATATCCATATTCTTTGATTTTTTTACTATTATCCCCAAAGAATAATCCACCAGATATTATTTCAATTTCTATATCTGAATGATTTTCATAAAATTTAGTGAATATTTTATCAAAGCCATAACACCAACCGCAGTATGCATCCCAAAAATATAAAATTTTCATTTAATTCTCCTTTTATTTCACATTAAACTTCAAGTATTTTATTAATATTAGCAATACTTTCTTTTAAAAGTAAGTTTTCAACTTCAAATATTTTTTCCATTCTAATAAAACTTGATGATTTTTTTAAATCAACAGTTTTGTAGTCTGGATTAAGTATTATAGTATTATTTTGAAATTTAATTAACTCTAATTCTTTAAATATCTGAATCATTATTTTTAAACTATCAACATTTGTTTTTAATGCCGTTAGTAATTTATCTAATTGTTGAGCTACGTTTATTTGTTTGTTATTAGTTGAAAGTATTAAATTAAATAGTTTAATTAATCTATTTTTATCGATAAGATAAACGTCAGATAAAACTTGTTTTTCTTCACATATTAAGAATACTTTTTTAGGTTTTAGATTTATTATTTTGTCTAAATATTCTTTAGAAGTTGGTATATCTAGTAAATAAATATATTCAAATTCATTATCTTTTAAGCTATCTATATCCTTGTATTTATAAAAATTATTATCTTTATCATCTTTATGTTTAGAAAGTTTTAAACAATTGTTATCAATATTTGAAATATCATAGTTTATAAATCTCAAATCCTCAAATAGAAATTCTTTAACATTTATATCAATAATGTGTGCTTGTAGTTTTGTTCGCCCATTAAAGTTATTTTTATCTATGTTACACAGTAAGTCAATAATATCATTTTTCTCAACTTTATCAAAAGTTACACTGTCTTTAAATGTAATACAGTCTAAATTTCCAACCTCATCTGCTATTGTTAGTCTTAAATATTGTTTATCAGAACCAAAGTATGCTTTATTAAGAACCATAGCATTTTCTATTAACACAGCAGGTTTTTCAAAATCCATACCATATGGTTTTAGAGCTTCTAATGAATTTAGAAATTGATAACTGATATCTTCTAATGAAGTGACAATATCAATATTCTTGTTAGCTTTCAGATCATTATTTTGTTTAAATTCTTCAAATTCATTATCTAAAAATTCTTCAATCTTTTCAAAATTAGATTGCTCAAAAGAGAAACCAGCAGCTAATGTATGTCCACCAAATGCTAAGAATAGATCTGATATTTTATTCATGGCTACGTAGATATTAAAATCAAAAATACTTCTCGCAGAACCCTTAAGAATACCTTCTTTTTCATTCATAATAAACACTGGCTTTTGGTACTTTTCGACAATATTGGATGCTACGATTCCTAGTACACCTTCGTGGTATTCACCAGAAACCATAATAACATTCTTCTGTTTTTTATCTGAACTTTCAATTTTATTTATT
Source organism: Gemella sp. 27098_8_149 (assembly GCF_041433745.1). Lineage (NCBI taxonomy): Bacteria > Bacillati > Bacillota > Bacilli > Caryophanales > Gemellaceae > Gemella > Gemella sp. 27098_8_149. The sequence continues at coordinate 71,885 of NZ_JAPWCB010000001.1, forward strand.
ACATCTTTTACTATATCTTCAGTAACTTGTTTTCGTTCAATATTATACTGTTCAATCTGTTCAGCTAAAGCTCTTGCTGTTACAGGGTCTTCGGCCATTAGAAAAGTTAATCCTAATTTTGCACTATCCATTCTACCGATCGAATTTAATTTAGGCGCTATATAAAAACCTACAGTTTGTTCGTCAATTTTTGTATCTATACCTGATAATTCAAGTAGCATCTTAAGACCTATTCTTGGATCTTCATTTATTAATTCTAGACCTTGTTTTACAAATATTCTATTCTCATCAGTAATTGAGACCATATCAGCTATCGTACCGATCGCAACTAAATCCAATAAGAAATCAGGAAAGATCTCTAATAATGCGTGGGCTAGTTTAAAAGCAACTCCTACTCCAGCTAATTTTTTAAATGGATAGTTACCTTCTGGATGTTCAGGATGAATTATTGCATATGCATTAGGTATAGTATCTTGAATTTTATGATGGTCTGTTACAATCACATCACAACCCAATTCATTTGCTAAATCAACTTCTTCCACACCTGCAATTCCGTTATCGACTGTAATAATTAAAGTTATCCCTGAATCAATAATCTTTGTAAAAGCTTCTTTATTTGGTCCATATCCTTCTTCAAATCGATTTGGAATGTACGATGATACGATTGCCCCCATAGATATTAATGTCTCTACTAATAACACTGTTGATGTAATTCCATCCGCATCATAATCTCCATAGACTAGAATTTTCTCTTCATTTTCTATAGCTTCATTTATTCTATCCACAGCTTTTTGCATATCGTGCATTAAAAACGGATCATAACCTTCTTCATATTCATCTGAAAAATACTTTTTAACGGAAGTCATATCCGTGATATTCCTTGCATTTAATATTTTAGCAATATTTTTAGAAATACTATATGATTCTAATTCTTTAATAAAATTTTCATCATAATTAGGATATATCCAATTATATTTTATGCCCATTTTTTCACCTCTTTTCTTTAAAAGTCATTATTTATTCTTTTTTATCTTCTATTTTTTCTTTTGTGAATAATAACTTTTCTGTTCTTTCGTATTTTTTTGCTAAACTTTTATACTTTTGATACCAATAAAAACTAGCTGCTATAATTCCCATAAAGAAACATACGAAGAATAAAATTGTTAAAGGTAATTTAACTGTAAAAAATATAAATGATACGGGTACTGAATTATAGTTCATAATGAAAAAAGTTATTACAGATACTATTACAATTACAATACCAAACACTTTATACGGCAATTTATTATCCATTATTCCACCTCTCTTACCATGTTAGCGAATTGTTCTTCATTGATTACCTCAATACCTAATTGGTCAGCTTTAGTAAGTTTAGACCCTGCTTTCTCACCTGCAATTACTAGATCAGTTTTTGAAGTAACACTTCCAGTAACTTTTGCTCCATTTTTCTCTAAAAATTCTTTTGCTTCATTTCTTGTTAATTCAACAAGCTTACCAGTTAATACTACTGTTTTCCCTGAGAATATATTAGAGGTATTCACTGCATTTACTTCATATTGAGGATTCATTCCAATATTAATTAAATCTTTAATAAACTTAATATTATTATCATCAGACAAATAATCTAAAATAGATTCTGCTGTAATTTGTCCTACATCATCAAGATTAATTAGTTCTTCTAATGTTGCATTCATGAAATTAGAAAGATTCAAATATTTTTCTGCAAGTATCTTCCCTGCTTTTTTACCTACATTCAATATTCCTAGAGCATAGATAACTTTATCTAACGAACTTTCTTTTGATTTTTCTATCGCGTTTAATAGATTATCAACAGATTTTTCACCCATTCTTTCTAAAGTAATAAGTTTTTCTCTATCTAATGAATATAAGTCTATTGTATGTCCAATAATTCCTTTATCATATAATGTCGCTACTACTTTATCACCTAATCCCTCGATATTTAAAGCATCCCTTGAAGCAAAGTGGATTATTCTTCGAATATTTTGATCAGGACAATCAGGATTTTTACATCTAGTAAACGGATCGTTATCTTTTACGTAAGTTTCCTGATGACATGATGGACAAGTAGATGGCATTTGATATTTTGTAGTTCCCTCTATTCTTAACTCTTTAACAACACGAACTACCTTAGGAATAATCTCACCAGCTTTCTTGACTACTACCATATCCCCAATATGAATATCCAGTTCATCAATAATATCTTTATTATGTAAAGATGCTTTAGACACTGTAGACCCAGAGATTACAATTGGATCTAAAATTGCAACAGGTGTAATTATCCCAGTTCTACCTACACTAAGTTCTACATCAAGTAATTTAGTTGCAAGTTCTTCTTCAGGGAACTTGTATGCTGTAGCCCATCTAGGACTTTTTTGGGTATAACCAATCTCTTCTTGCAGGTTATATGAATTCACCTTAATAACAATTCCATCAATATCATATGGTAAATCTTGTTTGTGTTCTGTCCAGTAATTAATATAGTCAATTACTTCATCAATACTTTTACAAAGTTTGAAGTTTGGATTTACAGGAAGTTCATAATCCTTAGCTGTATTTAATGCTTCTTCTTGTGAAATAATATTATTATCGCCTACTATTGAATAAATAAATGCAGACAATCTTCTTTTTACAGTTATTTTAGAGTCAAGTTGTCTTAAAGATCCTGCTGCTGCATTACGAGGATTTGCAAATAATACCTCATTATTTTCTTCACGCTCTTTGTTTAGAATATTAAAAGATTTCTTTGGAAGATATACCTCTCCCCTAACCTCAAATGATCTTTTATCTTTTAACACTTTTGGAATCGAAAATATTGTTTTTATATTCTCAGTAACGTCTTCTCCAACAGTCCCGTCTCCACGAGTAGCAGCACTAACCAATTTACCGTTCTCATAGTTTATAGAAATTGCAAGACCATCTATTTTCAATTCACATATATACTCAACATTTTCTCCTGGAACTAATTTTGATACTCTAGCATCAAAATCTCTTAAGTCTTCAGTAGAGAATGTATTCGATAAACTTAACATTGGTATTTTATGAGTAATTTTCTCGAACTCATCAAGAACTCTATCCCCTACTCTTTGTGTAGGGGAATTTTCTAGTATTAATTCAGGATATTTTTCTTCTAATTTCTCTAATTGCTTATATAAAGTATCATACTCAGTATCAGTTATTTGCGGATTATCTTCAACATAATAATCATATGAATATTTATTTAGTAGTGAAACTAGTTTGAAAATTTCTTCTTGAATTTGTTTCATAATTTATTAATCCTTTCTAGTCAGATTAGCATATTCAATTAATAAAGTTTTTACACCAACCTCACTAAATTCAACTTTTACACTATCCTTAGATATGTCTAAGACCTTACCTTCTCCAAATTTTTTATGAAGCACAGTATCACCTACACCATAATTTGTACTAACTGAAGATTTAGGTTTTTCTGAAATTTTAATTTTTGGGCTAAGTTTGCTAATAAACTTATTAGCTTGGTCCATATTTGAATCAGTACTTTCAAAACTTCCTCCGAATGAAGATTCAAAATGCATTAGTTTGTTAGGAACTTCATCTAAGAACCTAGAACGTTTATTCATCTTGATAGAACCAAATTGCATTCGTCTGTTTGCATAAGACATAAATAATCTTTCTTTTGCTCGAGTAATCGCAACATATGCTAAGCGACGCTCTTCTTCCATTTTATTCTTCTCGTCAGCACTACTCTCAGCATCTCTGATAGATGGGAATAAATTCTCCTCTAACCCCATTATAAAGACTACTTTATACTCTAACCCTTTTGAAGCATGGACTGTCGATAGTACTACTGCATCTTCTTGATTCTCATCATCAGAATCAGAAGTAAGAGACATTTCCGAAATGAAGTCAATAAGGCTATCGTTCATACTAGAGAATTGTTTAGCAGAAGATACTAACTCAGAAATATTCTCAATTCTACTTTCTGCATAAGGATCATTAGACTCTTTTAGCATATTTTCATATCCGGAATCTTTATAAATACCAATAATTAACTCATCTATCGAGTACTTTTCTACTTCTGAATATTTTTCAATTAGATTAGTCAGTAATTTGATGTTAGTTACTATTTTTTTAGAAACTCCTACTGCTTCGATGTTTTTTAGAGCTTCAAATAAAGAAATACCGTATTGCTCTGCATACTTGTCAATTTTATCCATTGAACTAGCTCCAATACCTCTTTTTGGTACATTAATAATCCTTCTTAAGCTGAACTCATCAGCTCTATTAACAATAACGTTTAAATAAGCAAGTAAATCACGTACCTCTTGACGTTGCAAGAATTTAAGAGAACCAATTAACTTGTATGGTATTCCGAAAGATAGACATGAATTCTCCATTTGACGTGAAAGGTAGTTAGCTCGATATAAAATTGCAATATCTTTATAATCAATACCTTCTTTTTTCAAATCAAGTATTTTTTTAGCAATATCATCCGTTTCATCCTTATCATTAGAAGCAGCGTAAACAGATATTTTTCCTCCACCTTTATTTTCAGACCATAGAGCTTTTTCTTTTCTATCAGTGTTATTTTTAATAACCGCATTAGCAGCATCAAGAATTGTTGAATTAGAACGGTAGTTCTGATCAAGAAATACTAGTTCAACATTGTCAAAATCTTTTTCAAAGTTTATTATATTATCACTACACGCACCACGCCAGCTATAAATACTTTGGTCATCATCACCAACAACACATACATTTTTGTGTACCTCTGATAACATCTTAATTAATCTATACTGAATAACGTTTGTATCTTGATACTCATCTACATGAATATATTGAAATTGATTTTGATAAATAGCTAAAACTTCAGGGAACTTTTTAAATAATACGATTGTTTTAAGCATTAAATCATCAAAGTCTAAAACACTATTTTTCTTTAAATAACTTTGGTAGTGTGCATAAATTTCTGCTACATTTTTCATAAATCCAAAACGAGATTGTTCTCTCATCTTTTTTACAGAAACTAAACTATTTTTTGCATTTGAAATTATTTTTAAAACATTAGCTGGTTGATATGCATCTTCTGATAAATCTAGAGACCTAACTATATTTTTTATTATACTTTTTTGTTCACTAGTATCTAATATTGTAAAGTTTTTATTATATCCTAAAAGTTCTATGTGTTGACGTAATATTCTTACACACATAGAGTGGAATGTATTTATCCAAATATATTTAGAAGTTTCACCAACTAGAGCATATATTCTTTCTTTCATTTCTTTAGCAGCTTTATTAGTAAAAGTAATAGCCAAGATATTATTTTCTAAAATATTTTTTTCAGAAATTAAATAAGCTATTCTATTTGTTAAAACGCGAGTTTTACCACTACCTGCTCCAGCTATAACCATTACAGCGCCTTCTGTCTTTAATATAGCTTTTAGCTGATTATCATTCATATTTTGTACTAAATTCACTATTATTTCTCCTATTTTTTCTCTAATAATATTTTACCACATTTTCAAAATAAAAGGGAGTGACTCAAAAATCGTGATTTCAGAGAAATCGATTTTGTCGAGTCACCCCCGCAAAGTTTATTAGATATCTAAAAAACTTTTATGAAGTGAGATTAGATATCTATAAACCACTGCGTCTATGAGTTCTCATATAAACTTTTTATAATTTATGACTTTTGGGGCATCCCCTTTTATTTTATTTATTATGTATATAGATTATAAGAATATTGCTATAGCTGAAATAAATCCACTAGCTAATATAATAAAAATCATTAACCATAATACAATTTTAAACAATTTTTTATTCATATATTACTATTCAACCTCACCTAAAGTTTCTATCCCTAAATCAAGTTCATCAATATTATCGTTTGATTCTTCCTCGTCTACTGAGTCATTCTTTTTCCCAGCTTTACTCATAATTTCATCCCTTACAAGACCGTAAATTTCATTGTATAGTTCTTCATTTTCTTCAAATACTTTCTTAACATTTTCACGCCCTTGACCTAATCGCTCTCCATTATATGAGAACCATGATCCAGATTTGTTGATAATATCTAAGTCAACTGCAAAATCAAGAGTTTCTCCAATTTTTGAGATTCCTTCCCCAAACATAATATCAACTTCAGCAACTTTAAATGGTGGTGCAACTTTATTTTTAACAATTTTAATTTTTGTTCTATTACCTAAAATTTCACTATCAGCACCTTTAATTGCTTCACCTTTACGTACATCTATACGAACAGTTGAGTAGAATTTTAATGCACGACCACCTGTTGTAACTTCAGGACTACCAAACATTACCCCTACTTTTTCACGAAGTTGGTTTATAAATAGAGCAATAGTATTAGCTTTATTTATTTGTCCAGTTAATTTACGAAGTGCTTGCGACATAAGTCTAGCCTGTAAACCAATATGGTTAGCTCCCATCACTCCATCAATTTCTGCTTTTGGTACTAACGCTGCAACTGAGTCAATTACGATAATATCAATAGCACCAGACAAAATTAGTTTTTCTGCGATATCTAGAGCCTGCTCTCCACTATCCGGTTGAGATAAGAAGAATTTACCAGGAGTAAAATCAACTCCTAATGCTTTTGCGTATTCAATATCAAGAGCATTTTCCGCATCTATGAATGCTGCAATCCCTCCTGTTTTTTGCACTTCTGCGATCGCATGAAGTGCAATAGTTGTTTTACCTGATGATTCAGGCCCATACACCTCAACAATACGACCTTTAGGATATCCACCAATACCTAAAGCTGAGTCAATTGCCAATGAACCTGAAGATACAGCCTCAACTTTAATTGGATTTTCTGATGAAATATCCATTATAGCACCTTTACCGTACTCTTTTTCGATTACCTTTATCGCTTCATTAATAGCAGCCTGACGTGCTTTAAAATCAGCTTTTTCAATATGTGTTACTTGTTTATCTTTTGCTTTCTTCGCCATTGTTTATCCTTTCTACTTAGTCTCCAATAACTGTAGTTAACGTACCAATTCCTTCAACTGTTATTTTAATTTCATCGCCAGTTTTTAGGAATACCGGTGGTTTTTGAGCAGAACCAACACCTGCTGGTGTTCCTGTTGCAATAATATCTCCAGCTTCTAGAGGAACAATTTTACTAACTTCTGCTAAAACATCATCAATTCTAAATAACATCTCTGAAGTCATAGCATTTTGTTTAATTTCTCCATTAATTTTAGTCACAATACTCATAGATTCTGGTGAACTAACTTCGTCTTTTGTAACTAAGTAAGGCCCCACAGGTGCTGATTTTTCCAATGATTTTCCTAAGAAAAATTGACCGTGTTTATATTGTAAGTCAGTAGCCGTGATATCATTCAAAATTGTATATCCAAAAATATAATCTAAAACTAGAGGTTTCAAGATATTTTTCCCTGGTTTTGCTATTACTACAGCTAGTTCTCCTCCGAAATCTAAGCTATCTGTAATATCTTTATGAGATGGCACTACTTCATTATTTCCAGCTAAAGCTGTTGTAGCTTTCGTAAAGATAAGAACATCTTTAGGAGTTTTTGCTAATTCATCACCAAGTTCATTAACATGTGCTTCGTAGTTGTGCCCAACACAAAGAATATTTTTTGGAGTTCTCGTAATTGGTGAACGCCAAATTATTTTATCAAATGGTACTTTATAGTTATTTGCATTAGAGCTTTCTTCAACTAATTTAAGTACTTTTCTAACTTTTTCAATAAAAGAAACACCATATATTTCAATTGCTTCTCTTAATGTTTGTGGAATTTTGTCAGTATTATCAAAATCCTCTAGTACTTTAATTAAGTCCCATGCACTTTCTTCGCGTTTTACTTTTACTCCATATAATTCTTTATCGTTATATCTGAATGATAAAAATTTCATAGTTGCCTCCTCGACTTTTATAATTTCTTTAAGTTATTATACCATACTTTTACTAATAATACTATAGATTAATTCAAAAAAATTAAGTTATCCGTATATTTCTTAACAAAAATATGGATAACTTAATAAATTATAATTTACTTCTTAAATTTTTTATAACTTCTTTGGGAATTCCTAATTTCAATAGTTTTTCTTCAGGTGCTTTTTTTATTTCTTCCAATGAAGAAAATGATTTTAATAATAGGTTCTTTCTAACTTTTCCGATCCCCGGAATATCATCAAGACTTGATTTATACATACTCTTATTTTTTGTTGCCCTATGATAAGTAATTGCAAACCTATGTACTTCGTCTTGTATTTGTTTTAAAAATAGATATTCTGCAGAAGTTTTAGGAAATTCTATTATCTCATAGTCATCAGTAATAATGTATTCAGTAATATGTTTGTCATTTTTTGCTAAACCAATTATCTTAATTTGTTTTAGCCCAAGAGTATTATGGACTACATCAATGGCTACATTAAGATGATTTTTTCCACCATCAACTATCAATAATTCTGTATTAGTTTTTTTATCTTTATAATTTCTATAAAGTACTTCTTTCATTGTTTGAACATCATTAATTCCCATAGATTCATCAATTTTGAATTTTCTATAATTGTAAGTATTTTTTTTCCCATTTGTAAAATTAACTTTTACTGAAACTGCATCTACACCCATTATATTAGAATTATCAAAAGCATCAATACTATTAATAGATTTCACACCTAACTTTTCAGCGATATTATTAAGTGTAACTTGTAATTTTCTTTCTTTAAGTTCTTCAATAGCAAGATTATTATTCAAGTAATATGTTGCATTTTCTTTTACAGTGTCTAGTATTTTTCTATGATTACCTCTTTTAGGAATAATAACTTTACAATCGACTACATCAGAAAGTAAGTCTTCATTTAATTCATCAATATATATTTCTTTTGGAAGTTTGTTTAGAGTGTAATATTGTAACAAGTAAGAATACAAAATCTCCTCAGGCGTATCATATAAATTAAAATATTCAACCTTACGTTCAATTATATTACCTAATCTAGATAAGAATATTTGAATACAAATATAGTCATCGTTAAATGAAAAACCTATATAATCCCTATCTATATTTGTACTGTCTGCAACAACTTGATTTTGAACTGAAACTTCTATTGATTTAATATAATTATGGATTTGTCCAGCAGCTTCAAACTCTAAATTCTTAATGTGTTCTTGCATTTTATTTTTTAAATCTGATAATATTTCTTTTGTATTTCCTGTTAAGAATGATTTAATTTTAGAAATCTGTGACTTATAATCATCTGCAGTAATTTTCTTAGCACATGGTCCTATACACTCTCCAATTTGATAATACATACATGGTCTTTTTTCTACAGGATTACACTTTCTTAGTGGATATATTTTATCTAAAATTTTCTTAACTTCAGTAGCAGATTTTATATCAACATAAGGTCCAAAATAGATATTCTTATTATTTTTTTTATATTTTCTAGTCATTAGCAATCTAGGATGTTCTTCTTTTGTAATCATTAAATACGGGTAACTTTTATCATCTTTTAAACGAATATTAAAATAAGGTCTATATTTTTTAATTAAATTATTTTCTAATAATAAAGCCTCTTTCTCAGAGTTAACAATTATATATTCAAGATCTTCTATTTTTGATACTAAAGTCTGAGTTTTTTTATTATGAGTACCTGTAAAATAACTTTTTACTCTATTTTTAAGGTTTTTAGCTTTACCTACATATATAATTTCTCCAATATTATCTTTATATAAATAACATCCGGGATTATCTGGAAGTAATTCTAGTTTTTTTTGTAATGTTAAATTCATATTAATCACCATATAATTAATTTATAACTTTTATGAAAAAGCACAGTTGAAATAAATATCTCCCCTGTGCTTTTATAATCACTAATTAGTTACTATTGTTATTTCTACTACTATTAGAATTATTTCTTGTTGAATTATTTCTAGTAGTTCTATCATCATTTGATCTAGAATCCACACTTGAATCATCGCTAGATTCATCACGTGAAGAACTTCTTTCTTTTCCTTTTGAGATTACTATCTCTAAAGATTCATCACTTGGTACTATATTTGATCCAGTTCTGATACTTTGTGAGATAACCGTTCCCGTTTCTTTGTCAGAGTATTCTTCTCTATAAGTGACATTCTTAAATCCATATGATGCAACAGTACTTTCTACAGTTGTGCTATCCTCACCGACAAGATTAGGCATAGTCACTTTCTTTTTACCTGTAGATACTTGAATTATTAATTCTTTTTCTTTTGGTATTATTTCCATACCAGCTCTAATATTTTGAGAAACAACTTTCCCGGTATCATAAGAATTACTTTCTACTTTCTCAACAGTTATATTTTTGAATCCTAATTTTGAAGCATTTTTCTTAACTGTTTCTTCATCTAGACCAACAAAATTAGGCATATCTACTGTTTTTTTACCAGAAGAAACTCTTAAATCAACCTTCGAACCTTTTTTCACTTTTTTACCAGCTTTAGGATCACTGTCTATTACAGTTTTTTCTTTTACATCATCACTTGCAACTTCTGTAACATCCCCTACCTCAAGTCCTGCTTTAACTATTGTAACTTTAGCTTCTTCTAAAGTTTTATTACGAACATCAGGCGCAGAAACACTATTAGATCCAATAACGTAATTATAGATGAAAAATGTACCTACTACTATAGTAACAATAGCCACTATTGCAAGGAATATATGTTTAGCTTTAGATGTCTCTTCTTTTTCATCTCGTTTACTAACATTATTATAGTTATTCTTTTGTTTATTATTTTGTTGATAACGTACGTTATTATTTCTATTATCTTGTTCGTAATCATAATAATCATCTTCATTGTTAAAATCGGCATAAGCATATTGATTATTATTACTACTATTATCTATATATTGAGTTTCATTATAATTATTTACAGGTTGTGCAGGGATTTTAAATCCAGTATATTTATTTTCATATAATCGTTCTGGATTAAGAACCGTACTTAGATCTTCAAATAATTCTTTAGAACTGATGTATCTCTCATTAGGATTTTTCATTGTAGCTTTTAAAACAATATTTTTTACACTTTGAGGTACATTTTCTCTGTATTTGTCGATATCCGGAAGTTCTTCTTGTAAATGTTTTAAAGCAATCGCTACTGCAGATTCTCCTTTAAATGGTATTTGACCTGTAATCATTTCAAATATCAAAATTCCTAACGAATAAATATCACTTTGAGCTGTAGCAACATTACCACGAGCTTGCTCAGGTGATAAATAATATACTGTTCCTAACATTTGATTTGTTTGAGTAAGTGTTGTATCACCATATGCTCTTGCAATACCAAAATCTGTTATTTTACATGTAAGATTATCATTCATTAGAATATTTTGTGGTTTAATATCTCTATGTATTATTCCATTTTGATGAGCATGACTTAATCCAGAAGCTATTTGTTTAGCAATATGAACTATAGTTTCAATAGGAATACGAGGATTTTTTATCATATAATCTTTTAAAGTCATTCCCTCAACGTATTCCAGTATTAAATAGTAAAACTCTCCTTCATTTTCTACATCATAAATCGACACAATATTTGGATGAGATAAACTTGTTACAGCTTTTGCTTCTCTATTAAATCTTTTAACCGCATCTTCATCATTTGCATCAATTTTAAAAGTTTTAATAGCAACTTGTCTATCTAAAATAGTATCATACCCTAGCCAAACTGTAGCCATACCACCAGTTCCTAGATGATCCAAAATTTTATATCTATTACAGATAATTTTATTAATCATGGTTTTCACCCCCTAGATTTTTTATTATAGCTACAGAAATATTATCTACTCCGCCACGGTTAACACATTTTTCAATTAAATCATCAACAGCTATCGATAATTCATTATTTCTTACAATATTCTGAATTTCATCATTTTCTATCATATTCGTTAACCCATCTGAACATAATAGGAAATAATCATATTTATTTAAATCATCGATAAAAGTATGTAAATCAATTGATTCTCTTGTAGCTAATGCTTGTGTTAGAACATGTCTTTCTGGATGACTTTTTGCTTCTTCTTCAGTAATTGCACCTGCTGATATTAAGGCCCCAACAAATGAATCTTCAACGGTAACAATATTCATTGCATTATCTTTTGTAAGACCATAAGCACTGCTATCCCCAATATTATAAACAACAACTTGTCCATCAAAAATAGCGACAGTAACTATTGTTGTCCCCATCTTTTTCTGATTATCTTTTGACTTAGTATATAATTCTGTATTTAGTTTTTCAATCCTATCGAATAACCAATTTTTCATATTATTGAAATTAGCAAATGTTAAATCTTGCCACTCTTTTTCTAAAGTTGAAACTATATAGTTACTAGAATATGCAGCATTACTATGACTTCCTACACCATCACAAACAATAGCAATTATTGCTCCTTGCTTGTTCTTCGATACACTGACAGCATCATCATTTTTTTCTTTTCTTCCTCTATTACTATTATACGAATATACTAGTGGCATCTGGAATTCCTCCTTTTACCTCTTCCTTACGTTCTTTAGCACGAAGTTGACCACAAGCAGCATCAATATCATCACCTTGTGTTCTTCTAATTGTTACATTAACTTTATTTTTCTTAAGAACTTTTTCAAATGCGAAAATATCACTCTTACTAGTTCTAACATAGTTACGTTCAGGTACATAGTTAATCGGAATTAAGTTAACGTGACAGTTTAACCCTTTTATAATTTCCGATAATTTTTCTGCATGTTCTTTTTGGTCATTTACTTTACCCATTAAACCATATTCGAATGTAATACGACGATTTGTAGTTTCTTGGTAATATTTTAATGCTTCCATAAGTTTATCTATGTTATAAGCTCTATTTACCGGCATAATTTTACTACGTAGCTCATTAGTCGGTGCGTGTAATGATACCGCAAAGTTAATTTGAACTTTTTCATTAGCAAAATCATAAATTTTCGGCACAATACCAGAAGTTGAAACGGTAATGTGACGAGCACCAATGTTAAAACTCTCATCACTATTTACTATTCTGATAAAGTCCATCATCTCATCGTAGTTTTCAAACGGTTCACCGATACCCATAATTACAATGCTTGAAATACGTTCACCTTTTTTATCTAACTCTTGTTGTACTTTTAATACTTGTGAAACAATTTCACCAGCTTCTAGATTACGTTTTAAACCACCAAGTGTTGATGCACAGAAAGTACATCCAATTCGACAACCTACTTGTGTAGTTACACATAGTGAGTTTCCGTATTTATTTTTCATAAGTACACTCTCAATAGTATACTTATCTTGTAGCTCAAATAGGAATTTCATTGTTCCATCAGCAGATTCTTGCTTAATAATCGTTTTTAGAGTTGTAATCTCGAACTCTTCAGCAAGTTTCTCTTGAAGAGACTTAGGTACATTTTTCATTTCTGAAAAATCTGTAATTCTCTTTTTATATAACCAATCAAAGATTTGTTTTGCTCTAAATTTTTTCTCACCGATACTTACAATATATTCTTCTAATTGATCAAGTCTTATAGAATATATAGACATTTTATCGAAATCTTTTAACCATCTAGACTTTTTATAGCCTTTAAAATCTGAAATTAACATTTTGCCTCCATTTTTTTTAGTTTTGCGATAAAGAATCCATCGCAACTATAGTCATCAGGTAGTATTTCTAATACACCATTTTCTCTCGTTTTTACAATACTATTATTTAGAGAAATACTCTCTAAACTAAAATCTTTGTTCTCTTTTAAAAACTTCTCTATATTTTCTATATTTTCTCTCTTATCTATCGTACAAGTTGAATACATTAAAATTCCTTCTTGTTTAACATATTTTTTGCTATTTTCTAGAATATCGTATTGAAGTTTAGCAATATCTTCAACATAAGCATCTGTTATCTTATATTTTATCTCAGGTTTATTTTTTATAACCCCTATCCCCGAACATGGTACATCACAAACTACGATGTCAAACTTATCGTTAAATGAAGAATTATTTAAAGTTGCATCTTGTTCTATAACCTCTATATTGGTAATTCCAAGTTTCTCTTTATTATCTTCAATTAATTTTAGCTTATGTATATATTTATCACATGAAATTAAACTAGAATTAAAATACTTACTAGCTATATGCAAACTTTTACCACCAGGAGCAGCACAAGTATCTAGTATTTTATATTTTTTATCTAATGGCAAGCCGATCGACGATGCAACTAGAGCACTTGCCTCATCTTGGATAATATAATATCCTTTTGTGAATAAACTACTATCTAAGTTTAATTTATTTAAAACTAGGCTATCTTCACAGATTTCACTCTCGCTAACAGCATCACCTAATTTTTCTATTAACTCTTTCTTAGTAATTTTTAACGGGTTATATCTAATACTGTTTTTACTCTTTTGATTAAATGAGATAACTATTCTTTGAGCTTTTTCTACTCCGTATTGTTTTTTAAGTATATTATATAATTTGATTGGACAACTATTTTCTATACAGAACTGTTCAGTTGTATTTTTATACTTAAGATCTAGATTACTCGAATTTCGCTCAATATTTCTTAGAATACCATTAACGAATTTTCCTGTGATATTACCTGCAATTTTCTTACTTAATTTTACAGCTTCATCAATAACCGCGAAGTTTGGCGTTTTATCCATGTAAATCAATTGATAGATACTCATTAATAAAATAACTTTAACTTTAGGTTTTACTCTACCTTTAGAATAAGATTTAAGAATGTGTTCAAGATACAATTTATTTTTTATAGTACCATATACTACCTCACTAATAAATCTCTTATCTTGTTCTTCTAACTTATACTGATTAAAGTATTTATTTAAAGTAATATTACTATAGCCATCTTCTTGAATAATTGTATATAGTACCTCGTATGCAATATGTCTAGCATTAATGCTACTCATTTTCTTCACCTAATACTGTTCCTACATAGTCTTTCTTATTTGACAAGAAATTAACTACTGGCATACGTTTTTTACCAGAAACTTGAAGTTCGTTCACTTTTAGCACTGTCTTATTTCCACATAAAATATAGATATGTTTCTTATCTTGTTTAATAATAGTTCCAACCTTGTCAAAATTAGATTCAACATCTTGTTTAACTTCTTCAGTTGACCAAATTTTTAGCACATTACCTTCTAAATAAGTAAATGCCCCAGGTGTTGGATCTAATGCACGAACTTTGTTAAATACATCTCTAGCAGAAGAATTCCAATCAATCTTCTCATCTTCTCTTAAGATATTACGAGCAAACGTAGCTTCTTCTTCATTTTGTTTTTCTGGTGCAATATCACCACTAAAGATTTTTGGAAGAGTTTCATTTAATAAATCACGTCCAGCGATTGAAAGTTTATCATGTAAAGTCTCATAATTATCACTATCAAGAATATCAACCTCTACTTTTGATAACATATCTCCTGCATCTAGTTTTTTAACCATATACATAATTGTTATACCTGTTTTACCATGGTCTTCAAGTATTGAATACTGAATAGGTGCTCCTCCACGTAATTTTGGTAATAATGATCCATGAACATTAATGCACTTATGTTTAGGAATCTCTAATATTTTTTCTGGTACAAGTTGGCCATAGGCGGCAGTTATAATAATATCCGGGTTTAATTCTTTTAATGTATTATAAGTTTCTTCATCTGTTGATATTTTTTCAGGTTGTAATACTTTAATATTATTTTCTAAAGCCACAACTTTTACTGGGGGTGGAGTTAGTACTTTCTTTCTACCGACTTTTTTATCTGGCTGAGTAATAACTAAATCTACACCGTAATTTTCTATTAACATTTCTAAAACAGGAACAGCAAACTTTGGAGTTCCCATAAATACTATTTTTTTATCGTTCATTTATTTCTCCTAAAAAAGAATTTAATCTAATTAATTATATCATATTTTCATATATTCTTCTATTGTTGGACGGTATTTCATCCTTTAATTAATAATTATTATTATCAGATTCTAAATTTAATAGAAATTTTTTATTTTCAAGACCTGCAGCATAACCTGTTAAACTTCCATCTGCACCAATTACCCTATGACATGGAATAAAAATTAACAATGGATTATGCCCAACTGCCCCTCCTACCGCTTGTGCTGACATAGTTTTTATACCTCTTGTCTTAGCTATTATTTCTCCAATATCCCTGTATGTAATTACTTCACCGAAGGGAATTTCTTTGAGAACTTTCCAAACTGTTCTTCTAAATTCAGTTCCATAAAAATTCAAGGGGATTTTATCTATACTTGGGTTTTCACCGTTAAAATATTTTTCTAACCAAGCTATAGACTCTACAAATACATTTAATTCTTCATTAAATTGATATTCGTCGATGTCATTAGGGAAATATTTTTGATTTTCAAAATAACATCCGCAAAGACTTTCACCATCTGAAACCAAATATAAAAGTCCTATTTTGCTTTCATATGTACAATAATACATTTAAATCTCCTTTGTAGTTTTTTCTAATTTACTTAATTATAACAAAAAATGAGAGCATGACCTAAAAAGTCCGCTCTCAATTATTATTTTTCTTCTTCTTTGTAAATCTTATATAGTAAAAAGAATACTCCTACGCAAATAAAACAGTCTGCTAAATTAAAAATTGGAAAATCGTATCCAAAAATTCTAAAATCTAAAAAATCAACAACTTCATGTCTAGTTAATCGATCGATAAAATTACCAATTGCTCCACCATATATTAATGAAAATGTCCCTTTATCAAAAGCAGATAAAGAATTTTTTTGTTTTAATAGATAATATGATAAAATAGCCACAAAAATAATCGTAACAACTAAGAAAAATAAACGACTATCTTGTAGAATCCCCCATGCAGCCCCTCTATTTCTATGAGATGATATACTGAAGAAATTCGCTATAACTTCCTTACTTTCTCCTAATGAGAAATGATTAACTATAAAATTTTTACTAAGTTGATCTAGCAATATTAAAAAACACGCTAATATAAATATGATTATCATATAACTTCTCCTCTTATTTCAATACTAATAATTTTTCTAATTCTGGGTCAATAGTACGCTCACCTCTTGCAGGGAGTTTATATCGACCTAAATGAATTAGTTGATGATGTATTTTTCCCCAACTTTCCATAGGGAAAACACTCATAAGACTTTTTTCTACCTGAAGTGGTGTATCGGTTAAATCTGCTAATCCAAACATTTTTGCTACTCGTTCAACGTGAGTATCAACAGCAATCGCGGGAATATTAAAGCCAACAGATAGAACAACATTGGCAGTTTTTCTTCCTACACCAGGTAGTTTTTCTAACTCTTCTCTAGTCTGTGGAATCTTATAATCGTAAACATCCCTTAACATATTAGCCATACCAACTATATTTTTAGATTTTGCTTTATAAAGACCTAGTGTTCGAATATACTTCTCTATATCTTCCACCTTAGCATCAGCATAATCATCAATTGTCTTATAATTCTCAAACAACCCGACTGTTGCTCTATTTACATACTCATCTTTACATTGCGCCGATAAGAGAACAGCAATAACTAATTCCAAATTATTAGAAAAATCTAGTTCACATTCTACATCAGGAAATACTTTATCCAAATATTCCATAACTTTTTTTGCTTTATTCTTTTTTTGTCTATTTGTTAAACCAGTCATAACCTAAACTACTTCCACTTTCTGATTGAATATCTTTATTTACTTTGTTATTTAATATACCATTAACATAACTAATATTTTTAGACAAAGTTAATGCTTCATCTATCTGTTGTTTTGTATAATTTTTTTCAAACCAAGAAGTTACAATATCAATCTCTTTAGAAGTTAATATTCTCCCAGTTACTCGTTCTGTTAATTTTAATAACTCACGCAGAGTATAATAGTCTTCCTTATTATTAAAAACAATAAAATCTAACTTGCTTTCAGCTGAAATAACAATGCATCCTTTATTAACTAAATTATCAAGCATAGAAAAGATTTCATTTTCTGATTTATTTGATTCATTTTTAAATAAGTCTATTGAAAATGGTAAATCTCCTTGATTTGTCAAATAACTTATCTGAAGAAGAAACATAGCTTCCTCTCCAGATAAGTTATAAGATTTATAATTCATTAAAAAATCAGCATCAACTAAAAGACCTTTTATATTGATATTGATCATTTTGGACTCCTAAGGTGTTAATCTATTTAATAAGCGTGGGAATGGAGCAGTCTCACGAACGTGTCCGTTACCTGTAATCCAAGCTACAGTACGCTCTAAACCTAATCCAAATCCAGCATGTTCTACAGAACCATATTTACGTAGATCTAAATACCAACCATAAGCATCAAGATTTAAATCATATTTCTTAATGTTTTCTAATAATTTATCGTAGTCGTCAATACGTTGAGAACCACCGATGATTTCTCCATATCCTTCTGGAGCTATTAAGTCCGCACATAGTACTACACCAGGTTCATTTGGATCTTCGATCATATAGAATGGTTTAATGTCTAATGGCCAGTGAGTAATAAATACTGGTTTGTTGTAGCTATTTGCGATAAATGTTTCGTGAGGTGATCCGAAGTCATCACCATATTCAATATCATCAAATCCATTATCTTTTAGTAATTGGATAGCATCTTTATATTTAATACGTGGGAATTCTCCTCGAGCATTTTCTAGGGCTTCTAAATCACGACCAAGAACTTTAAGTTGTTCTTGACATTTTTCTAATACATCAGTTAATAGGTGATTAACAAATGCTTCTTGCAGTGCTAAACTTTCATCATGATTACAGAACGCCATCTCAGCTTCAATCATCCAGAACTCGATTAAGTGACGACGAGTTTTAGATTTTTCAGCTCTGAAAGTAGGACCGAATGAAAATACTTTACCAAATGCCATAGCTGTTGCTTCTAAGTAAAGTTGTCCTGATTGAGAAAGATATGCTTCCTCATCGAAATATTTAGTATTAAATAATTCTGTAGTTCCTTCTGGAGCTGATGACGTTAAAATTGGTGGATCTGTTTTTAAGAATCCTTCTTTTTCAAAGAAATCATATGTAGATTTAATAATCTGATTTCTAATTGTTAAGATAGCATGTTGTTTCTTAGAACGTATCCAAATGTGACGATTATCTGCTAAGAATTCTACCCCATGTTCTTTTGGAGTGATAGGATAATCAATTGCTTCTGAAATAACTTCAAAGTCTTCAATTTCTAATTCAATACCAGAAAGTTCTCTTTCATTTTCTTTAATTAATCCAGTTACTTTTAACGAAGTTTCTTGTGGTAAATGACGTAATTGTTGGTATCTTTCTTCTCCTAATGCCTCTTTTAAAGCAATAGCTTGAATAAATCCAGCTCCATATCTTAATTGGAAAAATGCAATTTTACCACTACTTCTCTTGTTCGCAATCCATGCACCAAGAGTTACTTTTTGACCTAGTTGTTCTTTTAAATTATTAATATTCAACTTGAAGTCCCTCCTAATTTAAATTATTATTGTATTCAAAAATTTTTAATATTCATAGTTATATAAAAACTATTTATATTATATCATAAATTTAATATTTTTTTAATTATGTGTTTTAATTTTTATAATTTATTGTTCTAAATCACGAATTAAGACTATACAATCAAAAATATCTTTCAAATAGTATCGATATTCTAATATATCCTTCGTTGCATAACATCTACAAGTTAAACGATTATTTTTTTTAACATCTTTATATAATTCGTTAAAATTTTCTTTAATAGAAAAATTATAAAATTTTATATAGCTTTTTTTCTCTCTTTTACTAAAATATAAGTCCTTATATTTATTACTTTCAAAAATATATAAAATTGACTCAGTACTTTTTGTATTGATTAACTCATCTTCACCATTTGAATATAAGTAGTTTGCTTTTGATTTCAAGTTTAAGTACTTATGCTTTCTAGCGTGGATTATATTAATTAAAGATTTAACTTTTTTATCGTTAACTACTGTAAGTTTCAAGCTATTTTCTTGATCAAGTATAATAAATTTATATGTATTCTTAGAATTTGTTAACACACTTCTCAATTTCTTCATAAATTTATAAGAAATCGGAACTTCGTTTTTATATTTTTTTATATCAATAAGTATAGCATCAACATCCTGTAATATAAAACTTAAACTATCATTATATAAAAACAAACTTTCTGAGATATACATTTCATGCAAAAATTTAACTAATCCATCTATATTATTTCTTAAATCTCTAATGTCCTTATTTTTTAAATTTTTAGAGACTGCTACATTCAACTCTACAATTACATTTTTATAGTAATAATCTTTAGTATTTATTGAATCTAATTCTCGTCCTAATATTTTTTTATGTTCAAAAATAAATGTATGATTTCTAAACATATCACTCTCTATTATATATTCTATAGATTCATAATTTGTTACGATGTTCTTACAACTCTGTGCAGCTTTATTCTTTTCATCAAAATAGTATGATTTTGAGCTAATAGAAACACCTTTTTTAATACCTTCAATATACATTTTTTCCAGATATAATAAATTAAGTTCTGAAAAATCACCAGTTTTTGTTTCTAATATCCATACGTATAATTTTATTAATAGTTTATCTAGATTAGGATCCTCTTTTTTCGGGAACAGTGAGAATACATTTAATGGTACATATGAACTTTTTTTCTTTATAATTACAAAGTCAGAAATATTAAATTTCCTTACATACTCTTCTTCGTCTATCGATGAAAATAGTATAAAGTTTTCTTTGTCATTCGTAGGCCTAGTTTCAAATTTTACTTTTCTATAATCCACTCCTTCGAAATGCAAGAAATCATTAAATTTATCCTTTGTGCTAGCTATATTTTCTCTACAGAATTTAGAAAATATGTACATATTAATATCAATTTTTTCTAATAAATCTTCAATCTTTTTATAATTATTATCACTAATAAAAGAAATTTTCTTTGCTATTTCAATAAACAATCTAACTGTTACTTTTACGTCTACTGCTGCATTATGATACCTTTCACCGGTGTAAAGGTCAAGAGAATTCGATAAATCAGAAAGTCTATAACTTTTTTGCGACGGTAAAAATAGTCTCGCTAATTCGACAGTATCTAGCGATTGTTTTGCCTTGTATTGAATTCCAACATCATGAAATCTTTTCTTTAAAATAACATAATCTGAAGGAAGACCATGACATACAAGAATATCATCTTTAATAAAATCATATAAATCATCAGCAACTTCCTCAAAAAATTTCTTATCTTCCAGCATCTCATTACTTATTCCCGTTAACTCAGTCACAAAAGTAGATACAGGCTTTTTAGGTTGAATATAGTAATTTATCGATGAAACTTCATTAAAACTTTTATCAAGCTTTGTTGCAGAAAATTGAATTATTTCCTTATCATCAGTTAACTCTATATCAACAATACAAAATAATCTATCCATAAATTCTCTCACCTCTCTTTCAAATCATCTATATATTATCTCTTATATTTAATAAAAAATCTAGTATATCTTTTTTATTATTATTTAATCTTCCTAATAAAATTTCTTTTTCCAATTTTAATGTTATACTTTTTATCCAAGGACCAGGATTTTTATTAATAGTACTTATGATTTCTTGTGACGTAATATCAATATCATTAAATGAATTTATAGTTAAAATACATTCATCAATATTATTTTCTTTATCATAACCAAAATAATCACATACAAACTTAATATTTTCACGATTATATTTATATAAAACTAATTCTATTGGAGTATTATTTTTAAACTCATGATTTATTAAATCAAACTGTTTTACTAATTTTATTTCTTTATTAGACAGTTTCAATGATTTTAATTTTTCAAACGAAATATCGTTAATAATAGATAGAATATACAAACTTTGACAGAATGAATAACTTGATAAATCTTGAACCTTATTAACCTCTTTAAAAAATGGAATATATGAATTAAGCTTACTATCTATTAATAATTCTAAACTCCTTAGATTACCTTTACCAGCTAAAAGCTTTTTAAATTCATTTACAATACGTTCAATAGATACAAATTTTATAAGTTCTGCATTTTTCTTAATAGCGTCTATTGTATTATCCTCAATTTCAAACCCTAACTTAGATGAAAAACGAAACGCTCTTAACATTCTTAAGGCATCCTCATAAAATCTCTCATTAGGATCATTTACAGTACGAATAATTTTAGAACTTAAATCTTTATCTCCATTATGATAGTCGAATAACTTCCCTTTATAGTCTAATGCCATAGCATTAATTGTAAAATCACGCCTATCAAGATCTTCTCGTAAATTACTTACAAACTCTACCTTTTCAGGAGAACGGTGGTTTGTATAGTCCTCTTCAGTTCTAAATGTAGTAACTTCATAACTATCACCATTAACTAAGATTGTTACTGTTCCATGCTGAATTCCGGTATCAATACTCTTACGAAACACCTTCTTTACTTCATCAGGTAGCGCATTTGTCGTTATATCAATATCAGAAAATTCTTCACCTAATAAATAATCTCTTACACAACCACCAACAAAGTATGCCTCATAGCCATTTAGATTAAATATCTTTAAGATATCAATAGCTCCTTTAAACTTATTTTTGAAGTTATTTCTTACCATAGCGTCCTTTCAAATTATTAAAGGACTGGAGAGAAACCCCAGCCCTTGTAATCTTATTTATTATTTAGATAAGTTATAAGTATCTCTAGCAATCATAACTTCTTCATCTGTAGGAATTACGAAAGCTTTAACTTTAGAATCTGCTGTTGAGATTTCTGCAACTTTTCCACGTACATTGTTTTTCTCTTTATCAATTTGTACACCTAGGAAAGTTAATCCTTCTAATACTTCTTCACGAACCCAAGTAGCATTTTCACCAACACCTGCAGTGAAGACAATTGCATCTACTCCGTTCATAGCTGCAGCATAAGCTCCAACGTACTCTTTAATTCTGTTGATGTATACATCAATAGCTTCAGCAGCGTGAGGGTTTGTATCTCTTACATCTTCAACGTCACGTAAGTCAGAAGATAGTGCAGATACACCTTTTAATCCTGATTCGAAGTTGAAAATACGTACGATTTCTTCAAGAGATAATCCAGTTTTTTGAGCGATGTAAGGGATAGTAGCTGGATCAATGTCCCCAGTTCTTGTACCCATTACTAAACCTGATAATGGTGTGAATCCCATTGAAGTATCGAATGATTTACCATTTTTAATAGCACAAATTGAAGCTCCGTTTCCGATGTGACAAGAAATTGTTTTTAGTTCTTTAGGGTCTTTTCCTAAAATTTCAGCAACTTTTTCTCCAATATATCTGTGGCTTGTTCCGTGTGCACCATATTTACGAACTCCATATTTTTCATAGAATTCTCTTGGTACTGCATACATGTATGTTGATTTAGGCATACTTTGGTGGAATGCAGTATCAAATGTTAATACGTTTGGAACTCCTGGTAATTCTTTTTGGAATGAACGAACACCTTTAATATTTGCTGGGTTGTGTAAAGGTGCTAAATCTTCGATAGAATCAACTTTAGCTAATTCTTCTTCAGTTACTAATACTGATGCATCATAGAATTCTCCACCATGAACGACACGGTGACCAACTCCTTCAATTTCTTTAACATCTTGTACAATACCTAATTTTGTTAATTTTTCAAGTAGCATTTCAATAGCCACGTCGTGGTTAGGAATATCTAATGTTTCTTTATTTTTTTCTCCGTTGAATTCGATTGTGAATACACTGTTTTCAATACCGATTCTTTCAACTAGTCCTTTTGTAATAACTTTTTCTTCAGGCATTTCAAATAATTGAAATTTTAAAGATGAACTTCCTGAGTTAATAGCTAAAATCTTTGTCATAAGTAAAAATCTCCTCTTAATCTATTTGCATTATATGTACTATTATCTCATTAAATATCATTAATTACAAGAGGTATTTAAAATTTTTTATAAATAAATTTACAAAAAAACTAATAACTAGAATACGCTATCTATATTTTAGTTATCAGTTTTTTCTATTTTTATTATTTTTCTTTTAATGCAAAAATATTTTAGTTCAATAAATATTATGAAGTATATGTACTACTAACTACATTCCAACCTCCATTTTCATAATGTTCCAATTGACCGTTTGCATTTACTCTATACTTACCTACTGTACTTCCATTTCTTTTCAAATTAGCATAAGCCAAATGATCACTACCTAACCAAACATCATATGAAAAATCAGAATTTACTGAACCTCTAGAATAATCTCTAATATATATGGCTCTAGCCCAATCCCCAACTTGAGAATCAGTAAGTTCTTTAGTATTTACAGAACTATTTTCTCTTAGAATAATACTTGTAGATGATGAACTATCTCTAGAACTATTTTTTGTTTTTTCATTTAAACCTCTAACTGTATAAGAGCGTTTAAATTCACCTTTTAATTCTAGTTTTTTTGCTTCAGCTGAAGTTTTACTTAAACTAATCGTAACCTCCACTTTTTCACCATTTTTTAAGTTATTAGACTTACTATAAGTAATTGTTGGCTCTTGTAAAAATTTAGTTATAGTAGGATCCTCAGTATCTAGCGTTGGTATTTTCTTAATATCAGCAGAAGCTGTGCCATCCCCATCAGTACCATAAGGTTTGAAATCTATCTCATATTGATTTAAATTAACAATAGCTTTTTTATCTAGTACATACTTAGTATATCCAAAGTATGCAGTAATTGCCAATAAACCTATTACTAAAAAGCTAATTAAAAATAAAACACCAGTTTTCTTTTTTTGTTTATCATCTTCCACATAATTAAAATTCGGAGGAAAGTTTTCTTGATTATACTGATTGTTGCTACTATATCCATTATAATCATTATTTTGAATATTATTATAGTTTGTATTCTGTGTTGAATAACTGTTGTTGTAATTATTCGAATTTGGTGAATACTGATTAATATAATCCTCACTATCATATTGATCAATATAATTCATATCTTGATATTGCTGATTTTGATAGTTGTTATTCCCATATTCATTTTTTTGGTTATTATAACTTTGATTATTATTTTTTACCATAAACAACCTCCTACATTCCAAATGTTATTTCTTATAATTATCTAATAAATAATATTTTTATTCATAATAATCTTAACATAAATCTCGCTATTTTTCTATAATAAATAATGACAATATTGGCATATAATTAACAGGAATAGAACTTTCAGAAAAAAGTTGACAATAAATATCAACCATATTTTAATTTATAAAAAATAGAAAAGAATGTGAAATTCCTTTAAAATTTAAGTATGAGCAAAAAATCAAGAAAGGAAATTTACATTCATAGTGTGTAATTATAGCAAATTTCTTAAAATAACGCTACAAATAACTGTCGAAAATATAAAAAAATTAAAATAGGTAGTTGCACCATCTGGTTTATTATGAAATATTGGAGGCTTCATCTAATTCTTATCCTCATTGTAAAGAATGTAAGATAACTAATGACAGTTATAGAAAAGTAAAGATTAAAAATACCTGCTATTTCTAGTCTTATACTTAAATAGACCTCGCTTTATATACAAAGGTTGCCGTAGTAAACCCTTTACCTATGAAATTACTTAAGTTAGGAAAAATTCTAATACCTCTAAAAATCTACGAGGTACCCGCATTAAAAGGTTATCTGAAGAGAATACTTCAAAAAAATAGTTGAGTCTTGTTCTATATCTACTTTTAGAAAGACCTAAAACCCTACCTGATTATATGTGCTTTGATGAGCTTTCCTCAACTTTGTATAGTGTAAGTATACACAGATGCATTAACTCATAGGATACAAAATATACTTTAAGAAAGGACCAATAAGATTACAAAAAACTACCCACTATGCCATTCTTATCACCAACATTGTAATGTTAAAGTAGTAATTATAGATATGAACTCTGGCTATAAAAGTATTATTAGAGGGCTTTTAACCACTATAAAGCTAAAATACTCCTTGTCTTCAGCTTGTTTACATCTGTAAAACATCAATCTATTCTCACTAAAAAGAAAGAAATAGGATTAAAACAAAAAAATAGGAGGAAGCTATACTACTAAAGATAGCATAGTTTCCTCCTAATTTTCAAAATCAACCGAATTTGACAAAGAACCAAATAACCTAGTAACCCCCAAAAAAATTATCAACTAGTCTTCAAGAGTATTCGATATAATCTATTTAATTATCCTATTGATCCTTCCATTTCAAATGAAATTAATCTGTTTAATTCTACAGCATATTCCATTGGAAGTTCTTTTGTGAATGGTTCGATGAATCCCATAACTATCATTTCAGTAGCTTGTCCTTCATCAAGACCTCTACTCATTAAGTAGAATAGTTGTTCTTCTGATACTTTAGATACTTTTGCTTCGTGCTCTAAAGATACGTTAGAGTTTTTAACGATGTTGTAAGGAATAGTATCAGATGTTGAATATTCATCTAAGATTAGAGTATCACATTCAATGTTTGAACGAGATCCTTCTGAGTTTTTACCAAAGTGAATCCATCCACGATAGTTAACTTTACCACCACGACGAGACATTGACTTAGAAACAACAGTAGATGATGTTCTAGGTGCTAAGTGAATCATCTTAGATCCTGCATCAAGCACTTGTCCTTCACTAGCCATAGCTATAGATAGCGTACTTCCACTTGCTCCTTCACCAACTAAAATACATGCTGGATATTTCATAGTTAATTTAGAACCTAAGTTTCCATCAACCCATTCCATAGTACCGTTTTTCTCTACAATCGCACGCTTAGTAACTAAGTTATAAACGTTCGTCGACCAGTTTTGAATAGTTGTATATCTGAAACGAGCATTTTCTTTGATAAATATTTCTACAACAGCGGCATGAAGTGAACTTGCTGAATATGTTGGAGCTGTACAACCTTCTACGTAGTGTAGCGAAGAGTTTTTCTCAATAATAATTAACGTACGCTCAAACTGCCCCATTTTCTCACTGTTAATTCTAAAGTATGCTTGAAGCGGTGCTTCTACTGATACATTCTCTGGACAGTAGATGAATGATCCACCTGACCATACCGCAGAGTTTAATGCAGCGAATTTATTATCATTAAAATCAACAGCTTTTGAAAAATATTCTTTAAAGATTTCTTCATGATTTTTTAATGCTGTATCTGTATCTTCGAAGATAATTCCTTTTTCTTCGAATTGTTTATGCATATTGTGATAAACTACCTCAGACTCATATTGTGCAGATACACCTGCAAGATATTTTTGTTCTGCCTCTGGAATACCAAGTTTTTCAAAAGTATTTTTAATTTCTTGTGGTACTTCATCCCATGAGCGTTCTGTTTTTTCTGATGGTTTTACATAGTATGTTAAATCCTCAAAATCTATTTCAGATAAGTCTCCACCCCATGTTGGCATCGGCATTCTGTAGAACTCTTTTAATGCATTTAGACGGTATTCTAACATCCATTGTGGCTCTTCTTTTCTTTCAGAAATAGTTTTAACGATTTCTTTTGTTAATCCTTTATCAGTCTTGAATATAGATACGTCTTTATCTGAAAATCCATACTGATAATCGGTAAACATTTCTTCATTTTTATTCAATGCTATCACTCCTTCTTCTATTTATTTTCTTCTAAAATTTTTTCTGTAATTTTCCATGCTAAAGTAGCACACTTAACCCTAGCTGGAAGTTGAGAAATATTTTGTAATGAAATACTATCTTCTAAGTTTTCTTCATTAAATTCATTTCCCATAATCATATTTAAAAAGTCTTTAATCTTGGCATTAGCTTTTTCTACTGATAAACCTTTTAATTCCTCAGTTAACATAGAAGCTGAAGCTAGTGAAATTGAACAACCTGTTCCTACGAATTTAATATCTTCGATAATATTATCTGCTAATTTCATACTAACTGTTATCTTATCACCACAAGATGGATTCAACATCTCCAACTTGTAACTACTCTCTATTTCACCATTATTTCTAGGATGCTTACTATGATCTAAGATTACTTGTTTATATAAACTTTTTAAATCACTAAAACTCATTTTCAAAAAACTCCTTCGTTTCTTTTAATGTTTGAATAAAGAAATCTATCTCTTCTTTTGTATTATATAAATATAGACTTGCTCTTGCTACTGAGTATGTTCCTAACTTTCCTAATAATGGTTGAGTACACTGATGTCCTGCTCTTATGCAAATACCTTTTTCATCTAAGAAACTCGTTAAATCGTGAGGATGAACACCTACCAAATTAAAAGTTATTAATGAAACTCTCTCTTCTGTATTTTTAGTTCCATAAATCTCTATATTATCTATCTTAGAAAGCTCATCATACATATATTCAGTAAGCTCTTTAGTGTACTTCTCAATATTTTCTAAGCCGATACTATCTAGATACTTAATGGCAGCTCCTAATCCTGCTGCTTGTGCAAGCAGTGGTGTTCCCGCTTCGAATTTATCAGGAAGAATTGCCCATGTTGCTGAAGTGTCTTCAACAATACCAATCATTCCTCCACCGAATTCAACCGGATCAAATTTTTCTAATAGATTTTTTTTACCATATAGAACTCCAATACCAGTAGGTCCACACATCTTATGTGCACTAAAGGCTAAAAAATCACAGTTCATCTTTTGAACATCAATCTTTAAATGAGGAACAGATTGTGCCGCATCTACTACAAAATAAATATCTTTATCTTTTAATAATTCCCCAATCTCAAAAACCGGATTTATATTACCTAATACATTAGAAGCATGACACATTGATACGATTTTAGTTCTATCTGTAATAAATTCTTCTAATTGTTTAATACTTATTCTTCCTTGTTCATCTAATTCTAAATACTTAAGAACAAGATTTTTACGTTTAGCTAGTTGTTGCCAAGGAATAATATTAGCATGATGTTCCATATAAGTAAGGATAATTTCATCTCCTTCACTTACATCTTGCTCTAAAATTCTAGCAGTAAAATTTAAACTTTCAGTAGTTCCACTAGTATAGATTATTTCTTCATAACTACTTGCATTTATAAACTCTCTAACTAACTCTTTAGACTCTTCGTATATTTTCTCTGATTCATTACCTAAGGTATAAACAGATCTATGAATATTTGAATTATAATTTTTATAGTAATCTGTAATAGTATCAATTACTTGATTAGGCTTTTGAGTAGTAGCTCCATTATCAAAAAATATCAAATCATTCCCTGATATCTTTCTTTTTAATATAGGAAAGTCTTCTCTATATTTACTAAAATCTATCATTTCTATTCACTCTCGTTGTTGTTAATTTTTTCATCAATAAGCACTGTAACTAGTTCTTTAATCTTATCTACTGTTAATTCTGAGATAACTGGAGATAGGAATCCGTGAACTAGTAATCTGCTAGATTCTTTTCTAGTTAAACCTCTACTTTGTAGATAATATAATTGTTCTTCATCAATACGACCTAACGACGCTCCGTGACCAGCCATAACATCATTTTCATCGATTAATAGCATTGGGTTTGCATCTGCCTTTGCTTCAGAAGAAAGTGTTAGCATTCTTGAACTTTGATAAGCATTAGAACCTGTTGCACCTTTAACGATAAATCCTACACCGTTAAATACAATATGTGATCTATCTAATAGCACACCATGTTGTAAGATATCACCTTTACTACTTAATCCTTGGTTAACTACTTCACTATTGAAGTAAGTTTTTTGTTCTTTAACTCCTAGAGTAACAATCTTAAGGTTAGCTTCAGATCCGTCTCCTAGGATGTTAGTTGTATTATCGTGATATACATCTGCCTCATCCATTGCAGCTACATTCCAGTTAATTAATGAATCTCTATAAGTTAAACCACGACGTAAAATAGTTCCACGTTTTTCACCTGGTTGGTTCGTAATTGAACTATAGTTAATTTGAGCTCCCTCATGTGCAACTACTTCTGATACTAAACTGAAAGGTGCCTTATCGTCTTTTTGGTTATTTACGTAGTTTTCAATAAAATTAAATTTAGCGTTATTTCCAACCTGAATAGTTACATGGTTGAATAAACTTTGTTCTTTATCAGAAATCACGATATATTGAAGTGGTTCTTCAATTACAGCATTATCCTTAACATCAATAAATAATCCAGCATTTAATAGTGTATAGTGAACAGCTGTTACTTTACTTTCAGCATAGTCAACAACACTCATAAAACTATCTTTAATGTGATCATCATTCATTGCAGTGAAAATATCTTTAATCACTACTTTATCAGCATATTTTTCTGGAATATTAATGTGAACAATAGTATTGTTCTTTTGAACTACAGCAAAATCATCACTATTAATACCATATTCAGCTATTTCTACATTTCCTTCATTTTCTAATCTTAGAGTTGAAAAATCAACATTAAATAAGTTCCATCTTTCTAACTCCATAGACTCTAATTTTGGAAAAGGTAGCGTATAACTCTTATATAAAGCTAATTTTCTAGTATTTAAAAACCAAGCAGGTTCTTTAGTGTTAGAAAAGATGCTTTGTAAAGTTTTAATACTTAGTTTTAATTTATTATTCTCCATATTAAACCTCTTCTTTTAACCAGTCATAACCTTCTTTTTCTAAACGAAGTGCTAGTTCAGGTCCACCTGATTTTACGATTTTCCCGTCCATAAGTACGTGTACAAAATCTGGTTCAATATAATCTAATAATCTTTGATAGTGAGTGATAATTAAGCAACCGAAGTTTTCTCCACGCATTTTATTAACACCTTTTGATACGATTTTTAAAGCATCGATATCTAATCCAGAGTCGATTTCATCTAGAATAGCAAATTTAGGTTCTAACATCATCATTTGTAATATTTCGTTACGTTTCTTTTCTCCTCCAGAGAAACCATCATTTACATAACGTTGTGACATTTTTAGATCCATTTCTAAAAATTCCATAGTCTTATCTAATTTTTTAATATATTGCATTAAAGGAATACTATCTTCACGTTGTGCATTAATTGCAGATTTAATAAATTCTGAAGTTGGTACTCCTGGCACTTCAGATGGATATTGCATTGCTAGGAATAGACCAGCACGAGCTCTTTCGTCAACTTCCATTTCTAATACTTCTTCACCATCTAATAAAATACTTCCACCATCTACTTCATACTTAGGGTGACCCATAATAGCTGACGCTAAAGTAGATTTACCTGCACCATTTGGTCCCATTACGGCATGTATCTCACCAGATTTAATTTCTAAATTAAGTCCTTTTAATATTTGTTTTTCATTAATTGATACTTCTAGATTTTTTATATCAAGAACTGACATTTTATTTCCTCCATCTTTTATATTTGTTGCGATTAAATCATATAAAACATTAATTATCGCAAATTACATAAGTATTATTATAAAGGTTTTCACATGTTTTATCAAATTATTGGTTCGAACAATCTCTTATTATACACTCCTGTTTATAAAAAAATAAATCCTCAAATTTCATTTGAAATTCGAGGATTTATCTATATAATTTATTTTGAAAATTCCCACATAGCTACTATTTCAGTTTTTAATTCGTCATAAGACCATTTTTTTAACGTTCTTGTGTAACTATTTGGATCATTAATTATAAATTTTCCTTCGTTATCTACTCCAGTTATCAAAATAATATGTCCTACAGTTGTAAACTTACCTGGATGCACAGAGGCGATAATTGGATTCCCTTTAGCTAAAACAGATTTCATTGCTTCTTCATTAAGTGATACTCCTGTTGATTTCACTCCATATTCTTTAGCAATATAATCGAAGAAACTCCATTTTGTACCCGCATCTGTAAAGTATCCGCTAGCATCCTCTTTTTCTGCAATGTTTTTTGGTGTAATTGATTTATCATCTAATATTCCACTAAGTGCCATAGCTACACAAGTTGGACCACAACCACCTATAGCCACATTTGTGCCACCTAATTTATCATAAGCCCAACGTTTATCCCATTGGATATAGTAAGGAAACTTCCTATTAATTTCAACTGTTTCTCCTTGTTCAAACGGTGTTGCTTTTTGACCAGCTAGATAACCAAGTACATATTGTGTAGCATCTTTATTATTAACTAGTAATTTTTGTTCAGCTTCTGGAAGATTTTCTCTTTGTAAGTATATTAATTGTCCTACTAGACTACCGTTAGCATTTTGAAGTAGATTATTCTCAACTCCACTTGGATTAGTAATAAATGGATAAGGTTGTGTTACCCCTTTTATACCATCTCTAGCATTAGCTACATTTTCTGTTTTTAATACATTAGTACTCTTATTTTCTTCTTTTAAAAATTTATTAAACCAAGCAATCTTATTTTCATCTTTTAAAAATTTATTAAACCAAGTAATCTTATTACTTTGAATAACATAAAGTACAACTGCACATAGAATAATGAATACTGTTGTCATTATTACAATTCTTTTTCTCTTCATAATTACACCCCTCTATTTATTTTTTATCACTAAAATTATTCCTACTGAGATAACTATAATATATCCGATTAAACTTTGCAAGTCTGGTAACTCACTAAAAAATATAAATCCTAATATTCCTGAAAACAATACTTGTGAATAATCAAATACTGATATATTTTTTGCCGCTGCATACTTATAAGCAAATGTCACTCCATATTGACCAATTGTAGCAGAAGCACCAGCTAATATTAGCATCGATAGTTGATACAATGTCATTACTCTATAATCAAAAATAAGATAAGGTAATAGTAATATTGTTGATAATGAAGAGAAGAAGAATATAATAAATTCACCCGAAACATTATGAGTACCTAAATACCTAACGCAAGTATAAGCAATTCCTGAACAAAATGCTCCTAAAAGTGCTGCTAGAGCTCCCATACTTATTAGACCCGCTCCAGTTGGCTTAACGATAAATCCTACACCAATAAATGCAATTACTATAGCAACAAACTGAAATTTTGTCATACGCTCTTTAAAAAAGAAATAGGATAGTATTATTATCACAAAAGGCGAAAGTTTTTGTATAATTGTTGAGTCTGCAAGACTAATATGTGAAATTGCATAAAAGTTAAATACTAATCCTATTGTACCAAAAATAGTTCTAGAAAATAGTACTGTCCACGACACTCTATTTGCAGGAAAATTAATATTTTTCCAATGTTTAATTAACGGTATTGACGATATTGCAACAGCTATAATATTTCTAAAAAATCCTTTTTGCATTGAGGGAAGATCACCAGAAAGTTTAATAAATAAAGCCATTAACGAAAAACCTATCCCTGACATTATTATGCAAAATATTCCCATCAATATATTATTCTTATTATTCATTATAAAACTCCAATAAATTAAATATCTGTAAAATCGTATTTTCAATATTTGCTTTAGAAACTTTTTTACTCATCGCAGTATCTAAAGAAGTGAATTGTCTCTGTATTGAGAATGAAACATCTATTAGCTTTTTATCTTCATCTGTTAAATCTTCTAATTCATCATCTAAAATACTACCTGCTAAAAAAATTACTTTCTTATTAAATCGTTTTGCGATTTTTGCAATCTCAATTGGTGCCTTTCCCATATAACTTTGTCTATCTATTTTTCCTTCACCAGTTACGATGATGTCCATTTTTTGAATAATTTCTTCTAATCCTAGATAGTTAATCATAAATTGTGAACCAGATTGAATAGTAGCATTACAAAATGTCATAAATGCAAAACCTAATCCACCGGCAGCTCCACTACCATCTTTTAAAGTATTATTCAAGTTAGTTTTCATATTAACTAAATTGGCAAATCTTTCTATGTACGAATCAACCTCTTGAAACTCTATTTCATTTAAACCTTTTTGTTTTAAAAATACATATGTTGAACCATTTGGTCCTATAAGTGGATTATTCACATCGCTAATTATAGTAAATCTAGAATTTTTTAATTTATCATTAACGAGCTCAGTATTAATATTTGAAATTTTCTTCAAATCATTTATACCATGTTTACAAGTAGCACCATATTTATCACTAAATTTAATACCTAACTCATTTAACATCCCTATTCCACAATCATTGGTCGCACTTCCACCAAGACCAATAATAAAATGTTCAATACCTTTGTCTAATAAAAAGGAAATCAACTTCCCTAATCCAACAGTTGTCGTAATATACGGATTTTTTTGCTCTTCAGTTAAATATTTTAGGCCAATTACCTCTGAAACTTCAATTACTACTTCTTTTTTCTCTAAATTAATAAGATAATTGACATCACATTCTTCGTGCGCTGCATTAATTGTTGTAAACTTTTCTTTATTAAATCCTTTAAAAATTGATAAAAATCCGTCACCACCGTCCGCAATTGGTTGAACTATTGAAGAGATATAATCATAATTACTATTTAATTTATCAGAAATAATTTCTCCAATCTCTAATGATGTTAACGATCCTTTAAACTCATTTACTGCTATCAATACTTTCATAAAGTTACAACTCCACTTACAAAATTCTTATAATCATTTAGTTAATTTTATCATTAAAAGCATATTAATTAAAGTTTTTAACTTGAAAAATAATATAAAAACATTTTCATTGATAAAATTTACACAAATACTTTAAATTTATTATTTTTTTTAGTATAATAATTATGTAAAGTATTTTTACTTTATGTTTAGGGTTTAAATTAGGACTCAATTTTTGATTATATCAAAAAATACAGTATTAATTTGTCAACTGTAGAAGCAAACTACTTTTAGTTTTACAATTAATAAGTAATCCTCATGTTTGTGCCAGTAATCTACAGTTAACATTTTAAATTTATTAGTTTATGAGATTCCTATCCCTAAAGTTAAACTAATATTATTACTGTAAAAAACCACGAAGTTTACCCCTAAACTTTCGTGGTTTTTAGTTTAAATCCAAAAAAATCAAGATATCCTAGAAAAACACGTTTTTTTCTAAGATATCTTTTTATTATCTATTTTATTTATCTCGCTTTAACAAATAATTAGCAAAGTCTTCTAATAAATGATTATTTAAACGACTTGCAATATTTATAGCATTGTGAGTATGCTGTTTTAATAACTCCTCACATTCTTCAATTCCATAGAAACTAAGATAAGTAATCATATCTTCATCACTTGGCAATTTTCCGATTTTCTCAAAATCACCATAGTAATCAAGAATATCATCTTTTATCTGATACGCTATTCCTAATTGTTGTCCAAATTCTTTAACGTCCTCTAACTCATCTAATTTATTCGCTACTAAGCAAGCAAAATCAAGAGGTAATTCAATTAATCTACCTGTCTTTAAGCTATGCATTCTTCTAAGGTAATCGGCATCAACATCATAGTTCTTTTGTTTAACATCATAAACCTGTCCAGCAATCATTCCCATTGAACCAGAATAGTTAGCGAACTGTTTAATTAGTTTAACCTTAAGATCAGGAGTCACATCAGCATCGCTTAGGACTTCAAATGCTAATGTTAACATAGCATCTCCAGTAAGAACTGCAATATCCTGACCAAACACTTTATGATTTGTAAGTTTACCCCATCGATAATCATCATTATCCATTTCCGGTAAATCATCATGAACTAGTGAATATGTATGAACTAGTTCAATAGCCAAAGCAATATCAAAATGTTTATTATAATCTATCCCATAGTACTTAAGTAAATATAAAAATGATAATGGTCTAATTTTCTTACCATCATTCACCAAAGAATACGAGATTGATTCTTTTAATATTTCAGGCATTTCAAGTTTTTCTATATAGTCTTTTGCGTAGGTATTAAGTTTATCTTTATTAGTTTCTATGAAAAGTTTAAAATTATTCATTGTCTTTAAAATCCTTAGTTAGTTTCGCTACTTCTTTTTCAGCATTTTCAATTAATTCATTACAATTTTTTATTAAATCTATTCCTTGTTTATATCGTTCTAATGAATCTTCTAACGATAACTTTCCAGATTCTAATTCTGCAACAATTTTTTCTAAATTCATTAAACTTGTTTCAAAATTTTCTTTACTCATTACTTAACTCCTTTATCGGATATATTGTTTACTTTACAATCGAAACTACCATCTACAAGTTGTATAGATATATCATCACCAGTGCTAACTTCTTTTACGCTTGTGATTTTTTTATCATTCAAGAACGCTACAGAATATCCTTTTTTCATAATATTCAGCGGTGAATTAGCTTCTAGTTTATTTATCTCAGTTGTAAAGTTTTCTCTAAATCTTCCTAATAAATCAATATTCAAAAATTTTTCGCTTGAAGATTTTAGTATATTCTGTTTATCTTTTAATAATAATTGTAAAGATTTATTTAACTCTTTTTCTAAAATTTCAACTTTGTTGTTATAATCTAAAAAAATTTTTGAATAATTTTTATAATATGGATTATTTTCACTATTAAGAACTCTAGTTTTATATGTCTGCAGTATATAATTAATAGTATTAGTTAATTTATCATAATTAAAAGATATTCTATTCTTTATATCTTCTATATTCGGTGTCACTAATTCTGCAGCCGCAGTTGGAGTCGAAGCTCTTCTATCAGAAACAAAATCTGCAAGAGTAGTATCTGTTTCATGCCCAATTCCTGTAACTATCGGTGTTTTACAATTGAAAATTGCCCTGATAACCTCTTCAGTATTAAAACTCCATAAATCCTCAATAGATCCACCACCACGACCTAAGATTATTACATCATTGTTTCCATCATCAGCTAGTTTAATATTTTTAACAATATCTTGGACTGAGTTTTCTCCTTGTACCAAAGTTGAATAAATATTAATTTTTGCGATAGGAAAACGTCTTTGAATTGTTCTTGTAATATCTTGAACCGCAGCTCCTGTTTTAGCCGTAACCACTGCAATGTTTTGACTAAAACTTGGAATCCTCTTCTTATATTGAGGAGAAAATAGACCTTCTTTCTCGAGTTTTTCTTTCAATTCTAAAAACTTCTGATACAGTTCTCCTATCCTATCTTTTTTCATATCAAGAACAACTAAGTTTACTTCTCCACGTTTTAAATAGAAGTCAACTTTAGTCTTAATAAGTACAGTATCACCATCTTTAAAGTCTTTAGATCTTGCTCCAAACCAATTTGCTCGAATTACTGAATTTTCATCCTTTATTGAAAAGTAAATGTTATTACCATGGGGCTTAAAATTTGATATTTCACCTTTTATATATACTTCACCTAAGTATGGATCTAATTTAAACTTACGTTCAATATATTTATTTAATGCTGTGACGGTTAGATATGTTTTTTCTTCCATCTAACTTTACCTCTTATTTTGTTGAGTTTTCTACAATTCCTTTTAATACTCCATTGATAAATTTATAACTTTCATCCTTTTCACTATATTTTTTTGAAAGTTCAACAGCTTCATTAATTGAAACTTTATAAGGAATATCACTGTATAGTATTTCATATGCAGAAATACGTAAGATTTGTCTATCCATTTTTGAAAGACGTTCTAATTTCCAATCTTTTAAATTATTAGAAATAATTTCATCAATTTCTTCTTTCTTTTCTAATATTTCTGTTAATGTTTTATTAACATAAATACTAGTTGAAATTTCTTCTTGTTCTAAATCTAAAAGTTCTATAAAATCTAATTCCGTATTTTCAACTTGGAATAAAATTTTAAAAACTGCTTCTCTAAGTTCGTGTCTGCTCTTCATTTATATCTCCTAAATTAAAAATCAATTCCTATAATATTAACATTAACCGTTTTAGTGCTAATTTCTGTCATATTAAAAATAGAATTTCTAACATTCTCTTGAATTTTTCTAGCTGTTTTAGTTACTGAATATCCAGCTTTTAAGTTACAATACACATCAATAATTAATTCTGTACCTGCAAATTCTAATTCAACTCCACGTGAGTATACTTTTTTTCCTAATAATTTAGAAACACCCTCTACCTCAGTTGTTGCAATATTAGCGATAACTTCTAAAGCACTTGGGTTGATTTCTACTTTTCCTAATTTTTTTGTTTCCATTTACTTATCCTCCAAAATTATATTTAATATTAAAGCAATCTAATATTAAATTATTATTTGTCCATAATAATCCTATTAATTATACCATATTTTCAGAGAAAAAGGGAGAGATTACCTCAAAATAGTTATTGTTGAAAATACTATTTTATCTAGGTAATCCCTTCCTTATGATTTATGTATTAGTAATTAAATATTAGCTAATAATTCTTCGAATGCTTTATCGATATTGTCTTTATTCTTAGCTCCTGCTTGAGCCATATCTGGACGTCCACCACCACGTCCATCACATACTGTAGCTAGCACGTTTACTAGTTTTCCAGCATTGTATTTATCAGTGATAGCTTTATCTACAGCTACAACAAAGTTTACTTTATCTTCATTTACAGAAGCAAAGGCAATAACATAGTTTTCTAATTTAGACTTAGCGTTGTCAACAAGTTGTTTTAAGTGATTCATGTTTTCAGATTCAACAACACTTGTAAGTACGTTAACACCATTAACTTCTTTAATATTATTTACTAAGTTGTTTAATTCAGCATTAGCAATTTTTTGTTGTAAACTTTCTTTTTCTTTAGATAGTTTCTTAATATCAGATTGTAATGCAGATACTTTTTCTACTACATTTGACGCATTAGCTTTTGTTAATTTTTCAACAGAACGTAAAGTTTCTTCTTGCTCTCCTAGGTATTCGTATGCAGCTTTTCCAGTTAGAGCTTCAATTCTACGAACCCCTGCAGCTACACCTGATTCAGAAACAATCTTGAAGATACCTACTTCAGCACTATTAGCATTATGAGTTCCTCCACATAGTTCGATTGAGTAATCACCAATAGAAACAACACGTACAACATCTCCGTATTTTTCACCGAATAATGCTTGAGCACCAAGTTTTCTAGCTTCAGCTATTGGCATTTCTTCTGTTTTGATTTCTAACGCATTCCAAATTTGTTTGTTTACTTCTTGCTCAACTTTTTCAATTTCTTCTTTTGTAAGTGGAGCGAAGTGAGTAATATCAAATCGTAATTTTTCATCAGTTACTAGAGATCCTGCTTGTTTAATGTGAGATCCAACTTCATGACGAAGAGCTTCATTTAATAAGTGAGTTGCAGTATGGTTTTTCTCAACATTTAATCTATAAGCTCTATTAACTTCTAGCTTGTATTCTTTACCAACTACTAATTCACCCTCTACTACTTTAACAAAGTGAATGTGACGTTTATCAGGAAGTTTCTTAACATCAACAACTTCAGCTTTGAATCCTTCAGCTGTTACTAAACCTTTATCCGCAACTTGACCTCCACTTTCCGCGTAGAATGGAGTTTTATCAAATACAACTTTTACAATTTCTTCACCTTTGTAGTTTTCTAATAGATTATCTTCTTTATCAACTATTGCTAGTACTTTACCTTCATCTGTAAGGTTAGTGTAACCTGTAAATTCGCTATCTCCTACTATTCTGCTGTATAGGTCAGATTGTACTTGCATTGAAGAATCGTCTTGACGTGAAGAACGAGCACGCTCTTTTTGTTTTTCCATTTCTTCATTGAATCCATCGATATCTACAGTTAATCCTAATTCTTCAGCATACTCTTCTGTTAATTCAATTGGGAAACCAAATGTATCATAAAGTTTAAATGCATCTTTACCAGAGATTACTTTAGTAGTGTCTTTAACTTCTTTAGCAATATTGTTTAAGATAGCTTCACCTTCATTTAGTGTTTCATGGAATCTATCTTCTTCTTTTAGAATTACATCTTTAACAAAGTTTGCGCTTTCTTTAACGTTTGGATAATAGTCTTCCATAATTTCAGCAACTACATCAGTTAGTTTATACATGAATGAGTTATTTAAACCTAAAACTTTTGCAAATCGTACAGCACGACGTAATAATCTTCTTAAGATATATCCACGTCCTTCATTTGATGGTAAAGCTCCATCAGCAATAGCGAATGCTACAGTTCTGATGTGGTCAGCGATAACTTTAAATGCTACATCTTGTTCAGCATTTACACCGTATTTAGCACCTGAAAGTTTTTCAATTTCTCTAATAATTGGGATAAATAAATCTGTATCAAAGTTAGTTGGAACATCTTGTAATACAGAAACAATTCTTTCTAACCCCATCCCTGTATCTATGTTTTTCGCTGGAAGTTCTGTATATGTACCATCAGCATTGTGGTTATATTGACTGAATACTACATTCCATACTTCAAGATATCTATCGTTTTCCCCACCTGGATACATTTCTTCTTTTGGAGACCATGTATCAGCATCTTCTCCACGGTCATAGAAGATTTCTGTATTTGGTCCAGATGGTCCTTCACCGATATCCCAGAAGTTACCTTCAATACGAATAATTCTTTCTTCAGGTAATCCAATAACATTGTGCCATAAATCATATGCTTCCGTATCTTCAGGGTGAATTGTTACTGATAATTTTTCTTTTTCTAATCCTAACCATTTCTCAGAAGTTAAAAATTCCCAAGCCCAAGGTACTGCTTCGTTTTTGAAGTAGTCACCGATTGAGAAGTTACCTAACATCTCGAAGAATGTGTGGTGACGTGCAGTTTTCCCTACATTTTCAATATCATTTGTTCTAATTGATTTTTGTGAGTTAGTAATTCTTGGATTTTCAGGTATTTCTCTACCATCAAAATATTTTTTAAGAGTAGCTACTCCTGAGTTAATCCATAGTAAAGTTGGATCGTCTACTGGTACTAAAGAAGCACTTGGTTCAATTTTGTGCCCTTTTTCTACGAAGAAATCTAAATACATTCTTCTAATTTGTGTTGATGTTAGTTGTTTCATTAATTTTTCTCCTTTCAAGCTAACAAATAAATAAAAAAGCCCCCTGTGTAAAATTTATTACACAAGGGACGACTATAATCGTGTTACCACCCTAATTCGAGCACATCTTGTACTCCTCATTAGTTTTTATAACGGCTTAAATGCCGATGAAGTACTACATAGGTAGCATAAAAGTTCTATTATGAATCCTTTTCACCAGTAGATTCTCTCTGTTAAATAATATGCTTAACTTTTAATTCCTAAACTTCATTGTATATGTATGTTATTATAAACAGATAAGTTACGTTTGTCAATAGATTTTACTTAGAATTTCTCATTTCAAACATAGCTTTCTTTTGCCAAAGCTTCATGTTTTGTTTTAACGTATCAAAACCATATTCAAAATTCAATGTATCTAAGCTATTAATCTCTTTTTTATCTGTATCTTTTTTCTGTTTAAAGTTTAATGTTGCATTAATTTTATTATCTTTTATTGATAATACTTTCACTTCTAAAATCTCATCTTGTTTAATATAACTACTTATATCAAAAATAAAACAATTAGTAATTTCAGAAATATGAATTAATCCTACCATTTTATCTCGTGTTTCTATAAAGGCTCCGTATGGTTTTACGGCTGTTACTTTAACCTTTATAATATCGCCTGGGCGAACTTCTCTATAGCTCATTTTTAATTTTCTCTACAACTGCTTCAACTGTAAATCCGTATTCTTCGATTACTTTATTTGCAGGTGCAGATGCTCCAAATTTATCAATTCCGATAGCTAATCCATCTAAACCAACATATTTGTACCAAAGAGCACTGTTACCCATTTCTAATGATACACGACGACGGATATTTAATGGTAGTAATTCCTCTTTGTATTCTTTAGATTGTTCTTCAAATAACTCTACTGATGGCATACTTACTACACGCACTTTAGAACCATCTTTTTCTAATTCACGTGCTACATCGATTGCTAGCGCTACTTCTGATCCTGTTGCGATTAAAATAGTATCAAAGTCTGCAGATGTTTCATAAACAACGTATGCACCTTTAGCAACTTTTTCGAATGAAGAATTTTCTAAGATTGGTAAGTTTTGACGAGTTAGAACAATTGAAGTTGGTCTATCGTT
Organism: Gemella sp. 27098_8_149; assembly: GCF_041433745.1. Taxonomy (NCBI): domain Bacteria; kingdom Bacillati; phylum Bacillota; class Bacilli; order Caryophanales; family Gemellaceae; genus Gemella; species Gemella sp. 27098_8_149. Next base: position 113,813 of record NZ_JAPWCB010000001.1, read on the forward strand.
AGTTTTTTGTGATAAGTACCAAGCTGCTTGTGTTTCAGTTGCATCAGCTGGTCTGAATACATAAGTATTTGGTATTGTTCTTAATGATGCTAAGTGTTCGATTGGTTCGTGAGTCGGACCATCTTCACCTACTGCAATACTATCATGTGTGAATACATATGTTACAGGTAAGTTTTGTAATGCTGATAATCTTAACGCACCTTTTAGATAGTCTGAGAATACGAAGAATGTACCACCAAATACACGTACACCACCATGTAGCATTAATCCATTTAATACTGTTGCCATTGCAAATTCACGAACACCGAATTGAACATTACGTTCTGTTCTGTGAGCATCATCTTGTAAGTTATCACCTTTAATAAATGTCATATTAGAGTGAGAAAGGTCAGCTGAACCTCCGAAGAATGTAGGTAATACTGCCGCAACACTGTTAATAGCATCTTGAGAAGAGTTACGAGTTGCTTGTGCTTCTCCTACATTTTTGAATGAGAAACTCTCTTTAGATAGACGTTTAATATCTTCACGAGATAGAACTTCTTCTAATTCTTTTGCTAACTCAGGGTATGCTGCTTTATAATCGGCATATAATTTTTCCCATTTAGCGTATTCACCTTCTCCACGGTCTGCAACATTAACTTTGAAGTCAGCATATACATCCGCTGGAATATCGAATGGCTCATTCTCCCAACCGATTTCTTTTCTAAATAATGCAGTTTCCTCTTCACCTAACGGAGCTCCGTGAACCCCATTTGTTCCTTGTCTATTTGGAGAACCAGCTCCGATAATAGTTTTAACCTCGATTAATGTTGGTTTGTCAGATTTTTTAGCTTGTTCAATTGCTGCGTTAACCGCTTCAACACTTGCACCATCTTCAACTAGAATTGTATTCCATCCATATGCTTCATATCTAGCACGCACATTTTCTGAGAATGCATCTTTAGTTTCACCATCTAAACAAATGTCATTTGAATCGTATAATACTACAAGTTTATTTAATTTTTGAACTGCAGCAAAACTTGATGCTTCAGAAGCAACACCTTCCATGATATCCCCATCACCACAAATTACATAAGTATAGTGATCAAATAGATCATATCCTTCTTTATTATATTTAGCTGCTAAGTATCTTTCCGCTAAAGCCATACCAACTGCAGTTGAGATACCTTGACCAAGTGGTCCTGTTGTAGCATCGATACCTTTAGTGTGTCCAAACTCAGGGTGACCTGGTGTTTTAGATCCCCATTGACGGAAGTTTTTAACTTCTTCTAAAGATACATCTTCAAATCCTGATAAGTGTAATAATGAGTATAATAACATTGATCCGTGTCCTGCTGATAATACGAATCTATCTCTGTTTATCCAATCTGTTTTCTTAGGGTTTACTCTTAAATGTTTAGTAAATAAAGAATAAGCCATCGGTGCAGCACCCATTACTACTCCAGGGTGTCCTGATTTTGCTTTATTAATCGCATCAACACCTAAAACTTTTATCGCGTTAACTGATTTTTGTGACATAAAATGTCCTCCTAAATTATAATTCTATTCTGCCAGATATAGCTCTCGATAAAGTAACCTCATCCACGTATTCGATATCACTACCGAAAGAAATACCTTGAGCTATTCTAGTAACTCTTATATCTGTATTTTTTAAATATCTCGAAATAAAACTTGCTGTTCCTTCACCTTCAGGAGATGAATTTGTAGCAAGAATTATCTCTTTTACTGTTTCATCTTGTGCTCTTTCAAAAAGGGATTTTATATTAATATCTAACGGACCAATTCCATCCATCGGCGAAATTAACCCATCAAGCACATGATATACTCCCCTATATTGTTGCATATTCTCCATAGCAACTAGGTCATTATCATTGGCAACTACACAAATAGTCGACTTATCTCTACCAGGATCCGAACAAATATCACATACATGTTCTTCACTAAGTCTTCCACACACTTCACAATTAGTTAATTTTTCCTTAAGATTTACTAAACTGTCTGCAAAGTTTTTAATATCATTATCATTCATTTTTAAAGTGTGAAAAGCCAATCTTACAGCTGTCTTCTTCCCTATTCCTGGTAATAGAGAATAACTTTCTATTAAATCTAAAATTGGTTTTGGATATTGCATCTTATAGACCTGGGATACTTAATCCGTTTGTAAATTTACCTAATGTTTCTTCTTTTAGTTTAGTTGATTTTTCTAATGCATCATTTACTGCTGTTAACACTAAATCTTGAAGCATTTCGATATCTTCTGGATCAACTACTTCTTCTTTAATTTTAATATCTAAAATTTTACCATCACCATTAGCAATAGCAGTAACCATACCACCTGATACAGTTCCTTCAACTGTTTGATCTTTTAATCCTTCTTGGGCCTCTAGCATATCTTTTTGCATTTTTTGCATCTTTCTCATCATTTGTTGCATATTTCCCATTCCGCGCATAATATTTCCTCCTAATGTCTAATTATATTATAATTCTATTTAAAATTTCACAACTTGTCAATAATTTGCAATTCATTTCAAATTATTTCATTTTATTACATAGATATTTTCATCCTATTCAGTTTCTATAATAATATCACCAAATAATTCATCTATTTTTGTTAAGTTTTTTTCTTCAACTTCATCTTTCTCTTCATGTACTTCTTGTACTGGATTATCTAGTTCATCTTTTAGTATTTCATATTGATGATCTTGTATTGTATATATTTCATACTCAACACCAATAACTCGCTTAAATAAACTCTCTAAATATTTTTTATATTTAGAATTTGGAGCCATCTTAACCATATTATCCATTTCATTAAAGACTAATAAACCACCTTCTTTTGAAGACGCTATAAGTTTACATGATTTAAATAACTCTCTCATAGTATTTACTTCTGGATTATTTGTATTCAAACTCTCATTAATTATTTTTATAAATACATTAGATGCATAGTTTGTAAGATTAGGATTTGAATCCTGTATAAGTTTGATAATCTTACTTTTATCTTTTATTATTACTTCTTTAATTTCTTCTTTTGGTGTATTATCTACACCTGTATTTTGAAGTGTATTACTATTTGTACTATTTCGGATACTGTTAGTTTGAGATAGTTCCGTAATATTTTTTAGTTCTGTTCTTAATTGGAATAGCTTGTCTTCTAATAGTTTTACTCTGTTTTCTAACTCAATATTTCTTGTACTAGCCACAGAATTTTGTATACTATTGTTAGCTGAGTTATTTTGATCTGTACCTTCTTCTTTAGAACATATTTTCACTATACAGATTTGCATATAACTCATATATTCAGTTGAAAATCTAATGTGCTGTTCTGTTTGAGATAAGTACTCGATTATTTTATAGAAATAATCGAAATCTACACTATCTATTTCCGTTGAAATTTTTTCAACATTATAACCAGTATGCTTAGTATCTTTTAAATTTTTATATACTACAATATCTCTAGTTACATTTATTAAATCATTAAGTAGTAACTTAGTATCTTTGGCTTGAGCTACAAATTCATTATATTTTAATAGTGATTTTGTAACATCTCCCTGTAATAAACCTCTATAAAATTCTAGTATATCATCTTCGCTTATTGATGAAGTCACTTCTAATATATGATTCAAAGTTATCTCTTCAGCATAATTAGAAACTTGATCTAAAATACTAATCGCATCTCTTAACCCACCTTTTGCTAGTGTAGCAATTTTCTCTATCGCAGCTTCTTCAATAACTAAATTTTCTTCTTTTGCAATGTATTTTAATCTATCAATTAATTGTTCTTGAGATAAATTTTTAAATTCAAATCTCTGGCATCTTGATAAAATAGTTGCAGGTATTTTATGAATTTCAGTAGTAGCAAGTATAAAGATTACATGTGCTGGTGGTTCCTCTAGCGTTTTTAATAATGCATTAAACGCAGCAGTCGTAAGCATATGTACTTCATCTATGATATAGACTTTATATTTACCTTCAGTTGGTAGAAATTTAATAGCTTCTTTTATATCACGAACTTCATCAACACCATTGTTACTAGCTGCATCTATTTCAATTATGTCAACATTTTCTTTCTGATATATTTCATTACCATTAACCTCATTAGCAAATATCTTCGCTATAGAGGTTTTACCAGTTCCTCTTGATCCATAAAATAAATAGGCGTGACTTATTTGATCTTTGTCAATCGCATTTCTCAACACAGAAACTATATGATTTTGACCAACTATATCATTAAACGTTTGTGGTCGATATTTCCTATATAATGCTTGAAACATACAAACCTCCTAAATTATTTTAACCTATTAATTATACCATATTTTCGACAGTACTAATAGTAAAAGATAGCAGAGCAGACACATTATTAATAAAGTACACTACTCTATATTTTTACAAAACAACAAAATATATTCCCACAAGAAAACAAATTATACTCACTATCTGTAATATTCTCCCAGTTATTTTGCTGTCCTTTGCATACTTTTCAATATTTTCTGGCAACTTCGCTTCTTCATAACTTATGCTGATACCACTAATTAAATGAGCATTATCTCCTCTTAAAATGTATTTTGCTATAATAAATAATACGGCTGCAATATAAAACATTATAAGAGCTCCAGCATACTCTATATACTCACTAGGTAGAAAGATAGACGATATAATTAAGATTTCACAAGGTAACATCAGCAAAACTGCTGTACTTGTTTTCATAGTAATGCACCCCTTTTTGTACTTCACTTAGCTATTTTTTTTCAATTATATTATACATTAACAAAACAACGATGGTCAAAACTTACAAAAAAACTCTCCTCACTGAAATTTCTGTCAGTAAAGAGAGTCATTATTAATTCGATAATCTCGTTTTATTTTATTTTCTATTGTTAATTTTGAATTTTAAGAATAGATCGTTGTAGAATTGAATCATTTTTGGATCTAAGTCTTCATATACTTCAGCTCTATTTCCAAAGCTTTCTAAATCAGGATAGAATTGTTCGTCACTTGTTGTTTCTTCTGATAACAATTCTTTAGCTTTAGCATTAGGAGTTGCATAGCCGATAAATTCAGAGTTTTTCGCTGCATTTTCTGGTTTTAACATAAAATTAATAAATTTATATGCTGCATCTTCATTTTTAGAAGTTTTTGGTATTACTATATTGTCAAACCATAGGTTAGTACCTTCTTTAGGTAATGCATAAACCATATTTTCATTTTCTTCCATAATTGATTTAGCATCTCCCGAGAAAACTACCGATACCCATGCTTCATTGTTAATCATAAGCATTTTCTTCTCATCAGAGTTAATTGCTTTAATATTTGGGTGAAGTAGTTCTAATTTTCTTTCCGCTAAATTTAAATCTACTTCATTAGTATCATTTACCGAATTCCCTTCTGATTGAAGAGCAATTCCCATCATTTCACGTGCACCATCTATTAGTAATATATTATTTTCTAAGCGTGCATCCCAAAGGTCATTCCATTTTTCAAATTTAAGATCTTCTGGAACTTTAGTTTTATCATAAAGTATACCTAAAGTACCCCAGAAATAAGGAATTGAGTATTCATTATTTGGATCGAAACTTTTATTTCTAAATTGTTCTTCAATATTATCAAAACCTTCAATTTTACTGTGATCTAATTTCTTAAGTAGATTCAACTTCTTCATCTTTTTAATCATATAATCAGATGGTATTACAATATCGTACGGCGTAGAACCTGCTTGAATTTTTGTAAGCATTGCCTCATTAGAGTCAAATGTTTCATATACTACTGAAATCCCAGTTTCTTCTTCAAACTTTTTAATTAAATCTGGATCAATATATTCTCCCCAGTTGAAAATTGTTAAAGTTTGTTTATCACCACTATTTGAACTATCTATGAAATTGCGACTATAAAGTAAACCTAAACAAATAACTAAGATTGAAATTGCTGAAATAAGTAATTTTTTCATATTATCTTACCTCCCTTTTTAATTTACTAGTATTGATTACATAATAAATTAATACCGCTACAACAACAAAGATAGTTAAAACTGTAGATAAAGCATTAATCTGTAAGTTTATTCCTTGTCGAGCCATTGAGTAAATTTCAACAGAAAGTGTTTGGAATCCATTACCTGTAACAAAGAATGTTACTGCAAAGTCATCTAATGAATAAGTTAATCCCATAAAGAATCCTGCCCAAATCCCTGGTGTAATATAAGGAATTACAATCTTACTTAGTACTTGAGGATAAGTTGCTCCAAGGTCAATTGCTGCATCCACCATAGTTCTAGGCATTTCATATAGTTTAGGTAATACCATTAAAACAACAATAGGTATACTAAATGCGATATGTGATAATAATACAGACCAGAATCCTTGAATAGTGTCTAACCCTGTGTACTTAGAAATAAACGTAAACATTAATAAGAATGAACATCCAATGATAACGTCAGGACTTACAATAAGAATATTATTCCCTACTAAGAAAGAATTTTTCTGCTTATTTGATTTTAAAGAATATATACCTAATGCACCCAATGTTCCAAAAATAGCAGAAAATAATCCACAAAGTAATGCAACAACAATCGTGTTAATTACAATAACCATCATACGTGTATTTTTAAATAAATCAACATAATGTTTCCAAGAAAATCCTTCGAAATCGATCATTGTCTTACCTGAGTTAAATGAGTAGTATGCTAAGTAAATTAGAGGTATGTATAATATTGCAAAGATAACCCCTAAATATATTTTTGAAGTTAATTTCATTATTTTCTACCTCCAAAATTAGTTTTGTCTTTAGTATTTGTAAGAACCATTATAATCCCCATTACTACTATTAAGAATACTGCGATTGTTGAACCTACTCCCCAGTTTTGAGTAACTAAGAAATGTTCTTCAATAGCTGTTCCTAAGTTGATAATTTTGTTCCCAGCAACAAGTCGAGTAATCATGAATAATGACAGAGCTGGAATAAATGTTACCTGAATACCTGTTTTAACACCATTTATACTTAATGGTAATATTATTTTTAAGAATGTAGTTTTAAAATCTGCACCTAGATCATAAGACGCTTCTATTAAGTTCTTATTCATACCAGAAACCGAGTTATAAATAGGTAATAACATAAATGGTAAGAATATGTAACTTGATACAAAAATAAAACTAAATGAATTAAATAGTAAACTTTGAGAACCTATACCAATATACTCTAAGAAACTATTAATTGTTCCATATTCACCAAATAATCCTAAGAACGCATAAGTTTTTAATAAGATATTAATCCACGTTGGTAAGATAATTAATAGAAGTAATAATTCTTTATGTTTACTTTTATTAATAGCAAATGCTAATGGATAACTAATTACTAAACATATAAGTGTAATTAAAAACGCATACCAGAAACTATATAATGTCATTAATACATATGTGCTACTAAAAAATATCTTATAATTTTCAAGTGTAAAATTACCATCAATATCTCTAAATGAATGATAGAAGATAAGTAATATTGGAAATACTACAAAAAGTAACATCCACATTACATATGGAATCATAAAAAATGAACGTGTTTTTCTATTAAACATTTTTTATTCCTCCTCTTCATATGATTCAAGACGAGCATCAAATTCTTCTTCAGTTTCTCCAGGCACCATGATATGAATTGCTTCAGGATCAAAGTTTAAACTTACAGCTGCACCTGGTTTTGCTTGTTTTGTAGAGTGGACAATCCATTCATTGTATTGATCATCTAAACAACAGATTTCATAGTGAACTCCTCTAAATAACTGAGTATCTACTACTACGCTGATTTTACCTTTATCAGCACTTGTTATCTCTAAGTCCTCTGGACGAATAACTACTTCTACACGTTTATTTTTATCTAAACCAGCATCCACACATTCATACTGTTTACCATAGATTTCAACTAAATAGTCATCTAACATAACAGCATTAACAATATTAGATTCACCAATGAAATCAGCAACAAAACGGTTTACTGGCTCATCATAAATATCAGTTGGTGTCCCACTTTGTTCAATTTTCCCATGATTCATTACGAAGATATAGTCACTCATTGCTAGTGCTTCTTCTTGATCGTGAGTTACATAGATAAACGTAATTCCTGTTTGTTGTTGCAGTTCACGAAGTTCATATTGCATCTCTTGACGAAGTTTTAAATCAAGCGCTGAAAGTGATTCATCTAGCAGGATAATTTCAGGTTCATTAACAATTGCACGAGCTATAGCGACACGTTGTTTTTGTCCACCACTCATCTCACTTATATCACGATTTTCAAAACCAGCTAAGTTAACTTGCTTAAGAGCTTTTTTTACTTTTTTATTAATTACTTCTTTCTTTTCGTTTTTAATTTTTAATCCGAAAGCAACATTTTCAAATACATTCATGTGTGGGAATAATGCATAATCCTGGAACACAGTATTTACATGTCTCTTATTCGCAGGTAAATCATTCACTACTTTATCATCAAGTAGTACATCACCTGATGTTGGACTTAAAAATCCACCAATTAATTTTAAAATTGTACTTTTACCACATCCACTTGGTCCAAGTAATGTATAGAATTTTCCTTTTTCTATTTCTAAATCAATATTCTTTAATACATGTGTATTACCAAAAGACATTGATACATTTTTAAATTCAACAATATTTGCCATTATTTTCTCCTTATAAATACGAATTAGTCGCTACAATTAACACTTCACATTCTTCATCAAAAGGATTTGATATTCTATGTTCTGACGTAGCTAAAAAATAAAAACTTTCATGAGTAGAAGCTATAAACTCCTCATCACCTAATCTTAATTTACATTTTCCCTTCAGTACATAGCATAATGTTTCTGATTCAGAAGGATCAAATGTTTTATAGTTACTATTTTTATCAAGTTTCAATATAAGTGATTCCATCTCTTTCTCATTTGATTCTGGAACCAACCATGTAAGTTTATATCCTTCATCAGTTTCTTCATAACTAGTTTGATCTTCTAATGAATAATATACTTTCTGACTAGTACTCTCCTTATCAAAAAAATCTTTAGGAGCACATCCAAGAACTTGGAGTATATTAAAAAAAGTTTCCATTGATGGCGATGCTAAATCACGCTCAACTTGAGATATATACCCCTTACTAAGATCAGTACGTTCACCTAATTCTTCTTGGGTGAGGTTTTTTTGAATACGTAGTCTCTTTAATCTTTCACCTATAGAATACATAACTTCTCCTTTCTATAGTCAAGAAGTTAATATTGTTTTACAATATATAACTTTAAGTTAATTTTGTTTATTATTATCTAACAAAACGTTAATGTTGTTTACTATTAGTAAACTTATCGTTATTTAAGTTTATTAATAATAAACTCTTTGTTTAGTATGATTAAATCACAAGTTATATAATACTATATTTTCAAGTTAAAATCAAGTTAAAATCGACTTATTTTTCAACTTTTTAATAATTATAAATTCCCTCAATAAAGCTTATTATTCTTTATTATCTTAACGTTTTAGTATATAATGGTACTATTAATATAAGAAAGAAATCAAGGTACCATAATGAAATTTAAAATACTACAGCCCTTCACATCAGTTGAGGGTTATTTAAGTCAATTTTTAAAAGTGTCAAAAAAGAATATACATACTATTAGAATGCAAAGTCATCATGATAAAGAAACGATTAAAGTTAATGGAAAAGAAGCGGATTTAACATCAAGTTTATTTACAAATGATACACTAGAAGTAAATATAGATTTAGCGACATCTAAGTACTTATCAAACACAGCCGCTACAATAAACAAAGAATACGAGGATGATTATGTTCTTATCGTATCAAAACCATTCGGTATAAAAACTCATCCAAATGATATAGAAGATGAAAACGATACGCTAGTTAATTATTTAATAGCGGATTATAACTACCTAGAACCTATTCACAGACTTGATATAGATACTTGCGGTTTAGTGATTCTAGCAAAAACTCCTTTAATCAAAGCTAAGCTAGATCAAATGCTTGAACAAAGAGCAATTAAACGTTATTATACAGCACTAATAAAAAACAAGGTTAAACCACAAACTATTAGTACTAATATAGGAAGAGACAGTAAAGAGAAAAACAAAATGGCTGTAACTAGAAACGGAAAGAATGCTATTACTAATATACTTGAATGCAGTAAATTAGATCAAAATAGATTTGCAGTACTTATCTCTCTTGAAACAGGTAGAACTCACCAAATTCGAGTCCATTTATCTTCTTTAGGTGTTCCAATAATCGGAGATAAATTATATTCAAAAGACGGATATAAATACGAAAAAATGTATTTAGGAGCATTAAAAGTAGTTTTCCCACACCCTGTTACAGGAAACACTTTAGAAATCCAATCATCAATTGAAAAAGATTTTATATAATAATAAATGAAAAACAGATGTGCAGTATTATTACACATCTGTTTTATTTAAATTATTTTTTCATTTGTTTTTGCGCTTGTTTTTGCGCTTTTTTCATGTTGCTCATAACTTGATTGATTTTTTTACGAGATGGTTTTTGTCCCATTTGACTCATCATACTCATAACCATATCTTCGTTAATTTGAGGATTTTTTTCCATGTAGTTCATGAAATTACGTCTTGCTAGATAGAAACCTCCAACAACACCGATAAGTAAACAAATTGCTCCAACTAAAATTGTAACTGCAGTTTCACTCATTGTTAATTTCCTTTCTTTTTAGGAGTTATATCTTCTCCATTTTCATTAATTACTTTTGTATTATCTAATATGTTTCTCATATTAGCTTTAAAATTTTGTAAATATAATTGTCTATATTTAGCTAATTCTTCTGATTCCTCAGCAGTTAATTCACGCTCTTTTTTTGTAGCATTAAGTGAATTAATTTTAGCAATAACTTCTGTCATTTCCATATTATTATACACTCATTAACTCATCTTGTTTTTCTTTAGTAACTTTATCGATTTCAGCAACGAATTTATCAGTTACTTTTTGAATATCATCAGAATATCCTTTTAAATCGTCCTCAGTAATTTGAGAAGCTTTTTCTAATTTTTTCATAGCATCCATTGCATCACGACGAACATTACGTACAGCAACTTTAGCACCTTCAGATTCTTTACCTACTAATTTAGCAAGTTCTTTACGACGTTCCTCAGTTAAAGCTGGGAATACAATACGAATTACTGTCCCATCGTTGGCTGGATTTAATCCTAAATCAGATGCTTGAATAGCTTTTTCAATATCTCCTAATAAAGTTTTTTCGTATGGAGAAATTACAAGCATTTTAGGTTCTGGTACAGAAACCCCTGCAACTTGGTTAATCGGAGTTGGTACACCATAGTAATCAACTGTTAATCTATCTAAAACAGCAGCACTAGCTTTACCAGCTCTGATAGATGCTAATTCACGACGTAAACTAGCGATCGCTTTTTCCATTCTTTCGTTTAAATTATTCATTATTTGTTCAGGCATAATTGTAAACTCCTAATATAAATTTTATTCAATAATTGTTCCTAGATTTGCATCAGAAACAACTTTAACAATATTATCTGCATCATCTATTGAAAAGACAATAATTGGCAGGTGATTATCCATACAGAATGTAATTGCTGTAGAATCCATTATTGTTAACCCTTTGTTCATAATATCCATGTATGATAACTTATCATATTTAGTTGCTGTACTGTCCAGTTTTGGATCAGCAGAGTAAACACCGTCTACTCCATTTTTACCCATTAAAATAGCTTCAGCACCAATTTCTTTTGCACGTAATGCCGCTGTTGTATCTGTTGAGAAATATGGATTTCCAATTCCAGCCGCAAATATAGCAACACGACCTTTTTCTAAGTGTCTAATTGCACGTCTTCTAATATATGGTTCAGCCATTGCTTTCATTTCAACAGAAGTTAATACACGAGTATCAACACCTTTTTGTTCTAATGAATCTTGTAATGCTAATGAGTTCATAACCGTAGCTAACATCCCCATTGAATCAGCTGTAGCACGTTCCATCCCTAGTTCTTCACCAGTTTTTCCGCGCCAAATATTTCCTCCACCAACAACAATAGCAACTTCTACCCCTTGTTTTACTACCTCTACGATTTGAGAAGTTATTTTTGTAACAACTTCAGAATCAATACCGAATCCTTTTCCACCTGCTAGTGCTTCACCACTTAGCTTATATAAAACTCTTTTATATTTAGTAGCCATTTCTATCCTCCTAGTAAATTACAGACATTATTGTTTCTACTATACTAATTTTTTAAAAAAGCACACACAAGAAGTGTGTGCTTAACCTCTTTTAATAAAATATATTAAATAGAGAATTATTATTTGCTAGCGTTAACTTGGCTCATTACTTCTTCAGCAAAGTTATCTTCTTTTTTCTCGATACCTTCACCAACTTCGTAACGTACGAATTTAGCAAGTTTTCCACCTTTTGATGCTACGAATTTTTCAACAGTGAAACTATCGTCTTTAACGAATTTTTGTTTAACAACTGTGATTTCTTCTAAGAATTTGTTAATTCTTCCAACGATCATTTTTTCAACGATGTTAGCAGGTTTTCCTTCGTTTAATGCTTGCTCAGTTAATACTTTTTTCTCGTGCTCAAGTACATCAGCTGGTACTTCGCTTTCGTCTAAGTATTTAGGAGCTAAAGCAGCGATGTGCATTGCAACATCTTTAGCTGCTTCTTCATCAGTGCTTCCTTCAACAAGAGTAAGAACACCAATTCTTCCTCCCATGTGAGAGTATGCACCAAATGCATCAGCATCAGATTTAGTTACAACTTCAAATCTTCTTAATGAAAGTTTTTCACCAATTGTAGCGATACCTTCGTTAATTACTGCTTCAACAGTTCCACCTTGAGCTTCTACTTGAAGAGCTTCTTCTAAAGTTGCTGGTTCAGCTGCTAAGATAGCTTCTGCAACATTTTTTACTAAAGCAACGAATTTTTCGTTTTTAGCAACGAAGTCAGTTTCTGAGTTGATTTCTAAGATAACAGCTTTGTTACCTTTAACTTCGATGTAAGAAAGACCTTCTGCAGCGATTCTGTCAGCTTTTTTAGCTGCTTTAGCGATACCATTTTCTCTTAGGTAGTCGATTGCTGCATCGATATCTCCATCAGTTTGAGTTAGTGCTTTTTTACAGTCCATCATACCAGCACCAGTACGTTCTCTTAATTCTTTTACCAAACTAGCTGTAATTTGTGCCATTTTGATTTGCCTCCGTTATTTTATTATTAATTTTTTTATTTGTTTTATAATCTAAAATTATTCTTCAGTTGCTTCTACTTCTTCAGAAACTTCTTCAGTTTCTTCGATGTTACCTTCGTTGTAAGCTACAAAAGCGTCTGCCATTTTAGCTGTTAATAATTTAACTGCACGGATAGCGTCATCGTTTGCAGGGATTACGTAATCAACATCATCTGGATCACAGTTTGTATCTACGATACCTACTACAGGGATTCCTAATTTTTTAGCTTCAGCAATTGCGTTGTGCTCTTTTTTAGGATCTACTACGAAGATTGCATCTGGCATACCTTTCATTTCACGGATTCCACCTAAGAATTTAACTAATTTATCGTATTCTTTTCTTAATTCGATAACTTCTTTTTTAGGTAGTACTTCGAATACTCCATCAGCTTCCATTTTTTCGATTTCAGCGATTCTGTCAATACGTCCTTTAATAGTTTTGTAGTTAGTTAAAGTTCCACCTAACCAACGGTGATTGATGTAGTATTGACCACTTCTTTCAGCTTCTTCTTTAATAGCATCTTGTGCTTGTTTTTTAGTACCTACGAATAACATTTTTCCGCCTTGATCAGCTACTGATTTTACGAATTCGTATGCTTCATCAACTTTCTTAACTGTTTTTTGTAAGTCGATAATGTAGATACCGTTTCTTTCTGTGAAGATGTATTTATCCATTTTAGGGTTCCATCTTCTTGTTTGGTGACCGAAGTGTACACCAGCTTCTAATAATTGTTTCATTGAAATAACTGCCATAGTTATTTTCCTCCTTGGTTTTTTCCTCCGACATTCTCTAAGCTTACTGCAAACATAAATGCACCGAGCAGCTACTCAAATGTCGTGTGTTATATTTTTGTTGATTTTTACTCAACTTTATTAATTATATAGCATTACCAACTAAAAATCAAGTATTTTAATAAAAATCCTATTAACAATTATCTTCCATTAATACTATATAATTTTTAACTAATTCTTATTAATCATTCTTCTATATATATATATGTACATATTATGAAAATTATTTCTAATTTTTCACTTTAATCAAAATTATTTCGTTTAAGAACTTGATTTTTTTATAAAGTAGTATTATAATTTATTAGAACGTAATAATTACGAATAACGGAGGAATATTACAAATGAATAAATTTTTAAAATTAATATCAGTTGTTGCTGCGTTCGCCCTACTTTTAGTCGGATGTTCAAGCAAAACTAATTCTGGAGCTTCTAACTCTGGAAATAAAACGAAAATTGTTACTTCAGTAAACTTTTATGCAGAAGTAGCTAAGAGTATCGCAGGAGATAAAGCAGAAGTTTCTTCTATTATATCTTCTACTTCGGTAGATCCACACGATTTTGAACCAACTGCTCAAGATGCTAAAACTGTTGCTGATTCTAACATCGCTATCTTAAACGGTGGTGGGTACGATTCTTGGTTCGAAAAACTAACTGCTAATAGTAAAGACATTAAAAAAATTGACGGTGCTAAATTACTAGGTCTTAAAGATGGAGATAATGAACACATTTGGTACAACCCAGAAGTAATGAGTAAAGTTGCAGACGAACTTACTAAAGTCTTATCTGAAAAAGATTCTGCTAATAAAGATTTCTATGAAAAAAATAGAGATAACTACAAAAAAGAACTTTCAAAAATTACTGACAAAATTAATTCTTTAAAAGATAAAGCAAATGGAAAATCAGTATTAACAACTGAACCAGTTTTTGAATATGCAGTTGATGCTCTAGGATTCAAAACAACAGACCAAGTTAAAAAACTAGCTCAAGCTACTGAAGAAGGAAATGACCCTGCACCTCAAGATTTAAAAGCTATTCAAGAACAAATTAAATCTAAACAAATTTCATTAATCATCAACAATGTTCAAACAACTAATAAAACTATCGAAGGATTAATTAGTCTAGCTGAACAAAATAAAGTTCCAGTACTTAATGTAACAGAAACTCAACCTGATGGTAAAACTTACATCGAGTGGATGTTAGATCAATACAATAAACTTGAAGAAATTTTAAATGGTGGAGCTGGTGAAAAAGCTTATCATGTTGAAGGTGCTGATGAAGGACACTCTCATGATCACGGACACGAAGGTCATTCTCATGAAGGACACTCTCACAGTCATTCTCACGATGACAAAGATCATGATCATGACCACGATCACGAAAAAGAACATAAACATTAATACGAAGATTAAAAATTAGTCTTCACATATTATAAATATGTAGTATAATATAAAGAAGAGATTCTAAATCGTATCTCTTCTTTTTTATATTAAAAATAAAATTTTAAATTTACTTAGGAGATTTTATGGCTGAACTTAAAATAAAAAATCTCACTTATTCAATAGGAGATAAGACAATATTAGATAACATTACATTTTCTGTAACTTCAGGAGATGTTGTTGCTGTTGTTGGAAAAAATGGTGTTGGTAAAACTACATTATTAAACAACATTCTAGAAAAATTAAATAAAACTAGCCAGATTACACTTGTTGGAGAAAATCCAACTCTTGGATATGTTCCTCAGTTCAGACAAATAGATGAAGAACTTCCTCTATCTGCTACAGACTTTGTATCACTTCCTATTCAAAAAGGATTTCTTCCATGGCTTAGTAAAAAAGAAAAAGAAAGCATTAAAGAAGCATTAGAATTAACAAATTCTCTAAAACTTCAAAATAAATCTATAGGTACTCTCTCAGGTGGAGAAAAACAACGTGTATTTTTAGCACAAGCATTGGTAAATAGACCAAACTTACTACTACTTGATGAATTTACATCAAATTTAGATAAAACTAGTGAAATCGAATGTATGACTTTAGTAAAAGAAATTACAAAGAAAGAAAACATTATTACTCTATGTATAACGCATGAACTTTCACTCCTTGACGAAAAATACATTGATAAAATACTATATCTAGAAGAAGGTTGCTTCAAATTTATTAGTATTGAAGATTACAATATAGAAAAAAATAATCTAAAATTATGCAAACACTATGTAGGAGATAACAACCATGTTTAATTATGATTTTATGCAAAATGCTTTTATAGCTGGTACAATTGTTGCAATAATGGCAGGTTATATCGGTGTGTTTGTAATGGCTAGAAATATGTCATTTATCTCACATACCCTATCTCATGTCGGATTCGCAGGAGCAGCTTTCGCTGTTTTCTTAGGTATAAATCCAATTTACGGATTATTAATTTTCACTGTCACAATGTCATATTTAGTTGGACATCTAAGTGTGAAAGCATTTAGACGTGAGGCGACAGTAAGTGTAATGTTAGGAATATTCTTAGGATTAGGATTATTATTCTTATCATTAACACCTAAAAGTACAAGCTATGTTAACAACATACTATTCGGTAGTGTTGTTTCTATAACAAGAGACGATGTAAAATTAATATTTACACTAGCACTTGCTGTAATACTGCTACTTTCTATCTTTTATAGAAAAATTAAATTCGATTCTTTCGATGCAATTGGAGCGAAAGCATTAGGACTTAACGGAAAATTTATTTCAATATTTTTCTTAGTTTTACTTTCAGTTGCCACAAGTATTACAGTACCTGTAGTAGGAGCATTATTAATGTTCGTCCTACTGACAGTTCCTGCTAGTGCAGCGCGATATCTTACTAATAAAGTAGGGCTAATGATAGCAATATCGATATCGTTTGCTTTAATTGGTACTTGGGCAGGGATTACTCTTTCATATTACACTTCCCTTCCTACTACTTTCTTTATAGCAACTATCGAAGCACTATTCTACTTTTCTAGTCTAGGTTACTATAATCTAAAGAGAAAATAATAAAATATAAAATCAACTACTGTTACTATAACATTTTTAGTAACAGTAGTTTTTAATTACCCCTCAAAAAATATTATATAACTAAAAAAACACCCTAGTTTTATTTCTAAAACTAGGGCTTTTATATTATCTAGGTTTTACTGAATTTCTAATTCTTTCGTATGCACCTGGCTCAACTTTATCTAGAGAATTTCTAATAATTTCTAAAGTTTTGTTGTAACGATACTCTCTATAATATTGCTCAGCAACCGTTAATTGTTGGTGGAATTCAACATTATCTTTTCTGTATCTATTCGCATATCGAATAAGTTTTTCAATTAATTCAATATCAGTAAGAATGTTATTTACTTCAGATGCATAAATATCAAGTGATTCTTCAGCTTCAGCAACTGCACGTTTTAGTAAATCGATATTGATAGGTTCTTTTTTAAGTTCCTCAAGCGCATATCTATAACTATCGGTTACATCTTTATATAATACGATAAATCTATCACTGAATCCTGGAACACGTGAGTTATCTAATTTACGTTTAATAACTTCTTTCTCTTGATTAATGAAGATAAGTTTTTCACGAGCGTGACCTTCTTCTTCACGAAGACTTGTTAAGTATCTAGAATAATTTGTTTGGTCTTCTTCAATTTTTTCTAATCCTTGACCTAATAATTCTACTTTTTCTTTTAAGTCTTTATAGTTTAGTTTTGGCTGATTATTAATATATACATCAATATCATGTTTAACATCAAGTAAATCACTTAACTCATCGTAGTAGTTAGCAACCATTTCTTCATCTTTTTGATAAATTTGGTATCTGTTTTTGATTTCTTGAATGTTATTGTATAGAGCTTCATTTAATTTATCTTGTAATTCAAGCTTATTAGTTATTTCTCTATAGTTTTCTTCAATATATTTTTTATAATCAAGTTCTTTTTTAAGATCATTAGATACTTCATCGATAACATCATAAATACCATCAAGAATATTTTCGATTAGATCAATATCTCCAGATTTAACTTTTTCACGAGCATCGCTTAATTGCCAAACAATACTTTCAATTTTACTTGAAATTTCTAGGTGAGTAAGTTTAAATCCTTTTTTCTCCATTTCCTCAACTTTAAGTCTTAATGACTGAATTTGAGCTGGACAAGTCTTTTCAATTTCTTTTAACAGATCAGGCAGTACTTCCATTCTTTCTTTAAGATTATCAATTAATCCCTTAACAGTATTAATTTTATCTTGTGCTTCGATGTACTTACCAGTAGATGTTAGAAGTTTGAAATCATCAAGTTGTGGAGCTATTTCTTTGATATTTTGTTCAAATTGTTCTGCAGCTGCTCCGTATTGATGACGCTTAGCTAATAGTTCTCTATTAAGCTCTTTGTACTCAACTACGATTTCTTCATATAGTTCTCTATTTCTAGGTTCAACTTCTGTTAATTCTTTAATTTCTCTTCTTATTCCAGCGATTCTATCTTTAATATTTGCTATTAATTCACCACTGTTCATAATTACTTCATCAGCACGTTTGAAATTAAATTTATCAATATAAGTTTCTGCACTATAAAGATCTCTGTCAAGTTCTTCAATATCGATGCTTTGAATTTCGTACCATTCACTTTCCCATTGAGCATAAAGTTTTTCAGCTTTACCAGCAATTTCCAGCGCTTTTACTTTTTTCAAATCATCAGATAGTGTTTCTCTCTCTAGCTCATCTTTCATAACTAAAAGAGGGTATAAATCTTGTTTTTTCCTATTTCTAAAGACGAATAGTGCAACTACTCCTCCAAGAACAAGGATACACACAAATAAAAATATATATGTCATATATCTTCCCCCTGAAATATTATATTTAATTTTTTACGTTTATTTATACAATAACCTAACAAAATTATACCATTTTTATCACAAAAAACAAAGTGTTTCAATCATTTTTTTAATTTTTTTTCAATTTTTTTTATCTAGCAAATAACTAAATATTTTTTATTTATTGTTATTTTTTTACCATAGTAAATAATCATTAATATATAAATTAGATTCTAAACTTTCTAAACAATATTATTTAAAAACTATTATACTTATCACTTTATTTTTTGTTACTATTATGCGAAAATATAATAAAGTCTTTTTAACGAGGTAATTTAATGAACATAGTAGAAAATAAACAATTATTTATAAGTCAAGCGACTGCTTTAGTATCAGGAGAAGATAATTTAGTTACCAATTTATCAAACCTTTCAGCTTTATACAAAGAATACTTACCAAATACAAACTGGGTTGGTTTCTATTTATTAGATGAAATAAACAACAACTTAGTTTTAGGACCATTTCAAGGGAAAGTAGCTTGTACTCGAATACCATTTAATAAAGGTGTATGTGGACATTGCTATACAACTAGAGAAACTATTTATGTTGAAGATGTACATAAGTTTCAAGGACATATTGCATGTGACAGCGCAACTAACAGTGAATTAGTAGTTCCAATTATCAAAAATGATAAAGTAGTAGCTTTACTTGATATAGATTCTATAGAATTCAATAGATTTTCCCAAGAAGAAGTAGAAGCTTTCAGCGAAGTAACTAAACAAGTTTTTGAGAAAGTAATTTTTTAATAACAATATTAAAAGGAGATATACCCCAAAAGTATATCTCCTTCTTTTTATTAATCTATAATACCTTTGAATCTTAGGTAGTTTTCATAATCCATCTCTTTGTTGATTGCACCTTCTGGTGTTAATTCAACTACTCTATTCGCTATTGTTTGAATAAACTCATAGTCATGAGATGTGAAGAATACAGAACCTTTGAAAGCAATAATACCTTCATTGACAGCTGTAATAGATTCTAAGTCAAGGTGGTTTGTAGGTTCATCTAAAAGAATAACGTTAGCTTTAGATAACATCATCTTAGATAACATACAACGCATTTTTTCTCCCCCTGATAATACGTGGGCACGTTTAAGCGCTTCTTCACCAGAGAATAACATTCTTCCTAAGAATGAACGTAAGTATGCTTCACTTTCCTCTTCAGGAGAAGCATATTGACGAAGCCACTCTACTAATGAAAGTTTTAACCCTTCAAAATATTCAGAGTTATCTTTTGGCATATAACTTCTAGAAGTTGTAATACCCCATTTAACTGTACCGCTATCTGGTTCCATTTCACCAGCAAGAATTTTTAGTAATGTAGTTTTAGCAACTTCATCCCCTAGTAAGATAACTTTATCATTAGGATTTACAGTGAAGCTAACATTACTTAATACTTCTTTACCTTCTACAGTTTTGCTTACACCTTCAACGATAAGTAAGTCATTTCCGATTTCACGATCCGGTGTAAAACGAACGTATGGATAACGACGGCTACTTGGTTTAATATCGTCAAGAGTAATTTTATCAAGCATTTTCTTTCTACTTGTTGCTTGTTTAGATTTAGACGCATTCGCTGAGAAACGCGCGATAAACTCTTGTAATTCTTTAATTTTTTCTTCTTTTTTCTTGTTGTTATCTTCTGCCATTCTTCTAGCAAGTTGACTAGATTGGTACCAGAAGTCATAGTTACCAACGTAAAGTTGGATTTTACCAAAGTCTAAGTCACAAATGTGAGTACAAATATTATTTAAGAAGTGACGGTCGTGGCTGACTACGATAACTGTGTTCTCAAAGTTAATTAAGAACTCTTCTAGCCACTTGATTGCACTAATATCAAGACCGTTGGTAGGCTCATCCAGAAGAAGTACATCTGGATTACCGAATAATGCTTGGGCTAAAAGAACTTTAACCTTAATAGCATTATCAAGTTCTCCCATAAGCATTTCATGAAATTCTACAGGAATACCTAGACCTTCAAGAAGTTGTGCTGCATCACTTTCTGCAGTCCAACCATCCATTTCCGCAAACTCACCTTCAAGTTCAGCAGCGATGATTCCATCTTCTTCAGTAAATGGATCTTTCATATAAATTTCATTTTTACGGTTCATAACATCCCAAAGACGTTCGTGCCCCATCATTACAACATCAATAACTCTGTTTTCTTCATATGCGAAGTGGTTTTGACGAAGTACTGCAAGACGTTCACCTTTACCTAAAGAAACGTGCCCTTGTTGTGAATCTAATTCACCAGATAATAATTTTAAAAATGTTGTTTTACCTGCTCCATTAGCCCCGATTAAACCGTAGCAGTTACCATTTGTAAATTTTATATTTACATCTTCAAATAGCTTTCTATCTGCAAAACGTAAACCTAAATTTGTTACTTGTAACATTGTTTTCTCCTTTAATTCTTTAATTCTATAAAACTCTGTATATTACTTTATACTTAAAAGCTTTAAACTTAAACAATTAGATAATATAATTATTGATTAGGGATAATTCAATATGACAATTTCGAAAAAAATAATCTTATCGAATCAGCACATCAAATTCATTTAAAATACAATTAACCATATTGAGGCGACTTAATCAAAGTGACATTAAGACATCACCGTAATTAAGTCGCTCTTTTATTCTAATTATTCTTCGTTATTTTCCTTTTTACTAACACTAGCTATTAAACTTTCAATGTGTAAGGCATATTCAGCTGTAGTGTCATATTGGAAAATAAGTTCCGGAAATTTTCTAATTTTAATTTTCTTAGCAACTTCACTTTTTACGAAACCTTTAATTTTCTTAAATGCTTCTTTTGTTTTTTCTTTTTCACGTTCTCCACCTAAAACAGTGTAGAAAACTTTTGCTTGAGAATAATCTCCTGTCAAAGCAACTTCTGTTACAGTAACAAATCCTAAATCATGATTCTTAACTTTTGTAGCTAATACATATGTAATTTCTTTTTTAATTTGTTCTGCAAGTCTGTTAACTCTAAGTTCTGACATAAAGTTTGCCTCCTATTTTTTTACTTCTTCCATGATGTATACTTCGAAGACATCTCCTTCTTTAATATCATTGAAGTTTTCAACAGTCATACCACATTCATAACCGCTTTGTACTTCTTTAACATCATCTTTAAATCTTCTTAATGTGTCAATTTCACCTTCGTAAATTACTACACTATCACGAATTACACGTACTTTACCGTCACGTGATACTTTACCTTCAGTTACATAAGCACCAGCAATTGTACCAATTTTAGATACTTTATACACTTGACGTACTTCTGCAAGACCTATAACTTTTTCTACGAATTCTGGATCTAATAATCCTGTCATCGCAGCTTCGATTTCTTCAATAACTTTATAAATAATGCTGTGTAGACGAATATCTACTTGCTCAGTTTGAGCCATTTGTTTAGCATTGTTATCAGGACGTACGTTAAATCCGATTACTACAGCGTTAGATGCTACTGCTAATGTAATATCAGATTCGTTAATCGCACCAACACCAGTGTGGATAATACGTACGTTAACACCTTCAACATCGATTTTAGCTAATGACATAGCTAAAGCTTCAACAGAACCTTGAACGTCTGCTTTAATAATAATGTTAAGGTCTTTCATCTCACCTTGTTTCATTTGCTCGAATAATGTATCTAATGAAACAGCTGAATTTGCTTGGCGAGTAGTTTCAATATATTGTTGTTGACGTTTTTCACCAATTTGACGAGCTGTTTTCTCATCACCGAATACTACGAAACGATCTCCTGCGTTTGGAACATCTTGTAAACCTGTAATTTCAACTGGTGTAGATGGTTTAGCAGTTTGAATATTTTTACTACGATCGTTAATCATAGCACGAACACGACCAAATGTATTACCTACTACAAGTGGATCTCCAACATTTAAGCTACCATTTTGTACTAATAATGTAGCTACAGCTCCACGTCCTTTATCAAGTTTAGCTTCGATAACTGTACCTAAAGCAAGACGATTTGGATTAGCTTTTAATTCTTGCATTTCAGTTACTAATAAGATATTTTCTAATAGCTCATCAATACCTTCACCTTTAAGTGCTGAGATTGGTACGAAGATTGTATCTCCACCCCATTCTTCTGAGATTAGTCCGTATTCTACTAACTCATTCATAACTCTATCTGGGTTAGCTTGTGGTTTATCCATTTTGTTAACCGCAACGATAATTGGTACTTCAGCTGCTTTTGCGTGGTTAATAGCTTCGATTGTTTGAGGCATTACACCATCATCAGCTGCAACTACTAAGATAGTTACGTCTGTAATTTTCGCTCCACGTGCACGCATTGTAGTAAACGCTGCGTGTCCTGGTGTATCTAAGAATGTAATCTTTTTATCTTTCGCACGTACTTGATAAGCACCAATATGTTGTGTAATCCCACCTGCTTCTCCAGCAGTTACTCTTGAATTTCTAATTGTATCTAGTAATGTAGTTTTACCATGGTCAACGTGTCCCATGATAGTTACGATTGGTGCACGTTCTTTAAGATCTTTTTCAGCATCTTCAACTTCGAAGTAAAGATCTAAGTCTTCTTTATTAATTTCAACTTCTTCTTGGATTTCTTTACCGTAATCCATAGCGATTAACTCGATTTGCTCTAAAGTAAGAGACTGGTTAATATTCGCCATAATTTTAAGTTCCATAAATAATTTTTTAATAAGTTCAGTCGAACCTACACTTAGAACTTCTGATAACTCACCAACAGTCATTCCATCTTTAACCAAAATAGTATCTTCTGAAATTGTTTCTTCTGATGGAGCTTCAATAATTGCTGGTTGTTGTTTTTGAGCTTTTTTATTTTTCTCTTTTTTAATTTTTTTCTTTTTATTTTTCTTACCTTCATTATTTGAAGATTGATCATTTTGTGCCGCTTTCTCTTGTTTTTTGAAAACACTATCTAGCTTAGCTAACCCCTCTTCTGTTAACATTGACATGTGATTAGATACTTCAATATTAGCATCTTTTAAAACTGTAATAAGGTCTTTTGATTGTTTTCCTACTTCTTTAGCGTACTCATAAATTCTGACTTTTTTCATTACTGTTTTCCTCCTTCTTCTAATAATTGTTTGAATTTTTTTATAAATCCATCATCAGTTATTCCTACAGCAACACGATTATCTCTTCCAATCGCGATACTAATATTTTCAATCGTAGAAAATTCGATACATTTTACATTGTAGAAATTAGCCTTGTCTGTTAATTTCTTTTTCGTATTAACACCGCAATCTTCTGCAATAACTAACAATTTGATTTTATTATTTTTTAAATTTTTTGTGATTAAATCTTCACCTGTAATAAGTTTACCTGCTCTTTGCATTAAACCTAATAAATTATATGCTTTTATCATTATTTTTGTGGAATTGACTTTCTATAGATTAATCTAATTACCTCATTATAGATAGGTTCCATAACTTCTGGTGATGCAGAGAAAAACTTCTCTAATTGTTTCTTTTCCTGTGCAGCTTTAATAACTTCTAAATCAGCTACTACATATGCTCCACGTCCTGCTTTTTTACCAGTAGGATCCACAGAAATTTCTCCTTCTTTGTTCTTAACGATTCTTAATAAATCTTTTTTAGCGAACATTTCGTTTGTTAATATACATTTTCTTGTTGGTATTTTTCTTTTTTTCACAAACAACACCCCACTATTCTGCAGCTTTTATGTCGATTTTCCAACCTGTTAATTTAGCAGCTAGACGAACGTTTTGTCCTTTTTTACCAATTGCTAGAGAAAGTTGGTCATCTTTAACTTTAACATTTGCAATTTTTTCTTCTTCATCAATATTGATCTCTTCTACTTTAGCTGGAGCTAATGCATTTGTAATAAATTTAACTGGATCAGCATCCCAAGTAATGATATCAATTTTTTCACCGTTTAATTCTTCAACGATACGGTTAACACGTTCACCTTTGTTACCTACACAAGCTCCTACAGGATCAATATTTTTATCTTCAGCGTACACAGCTAATTTAGTTCTTTCACCTGCTTCACGTGATACGCTCTTAATTTCTACAGTACCACTGTAAATTTCCGGCACTTCAATTTCAAATAATCTTCTGATAAATTCAGGATGTGATCTTGAAGCTAATACGTGTGGTTTACTTCCACGAGTTGGGTTATCAACTTTAGCGATATAGACTTTAATTGGAGTTTGGGGCACGTATGTTTCACCTTTAACTCTTTCATTTTCACCTAAAATCGCTTCAATTTTTCCTA
This sequence comes from Gemella sp. 27098_8_149, assembly GCF_041433745.1. NCBI lineage: Bacteria > Bacillati > Bacillota > Bacilli > Caryophanales > Gemellaceae > Gemella > Gemella sp. 27098_8_149. Next base: position 138,989 of record NZ_JAPWCB010000001.1, read on the forward strand.
ATTTAACATAAACATATCTAGAATCAATTCTATCTATTGCACCTGAAAGAATTTCACCTTCGTGCTCGATATATTCTTTATAAAGGATTTCTTTTTCAGCTTCACGAAGTCTTTGTAATAAAGCTTGTTTAGCTGCTTGTGCTCCAACGCGTCCGAAGTCACTTGGTAAATCAACTACTTCATAAATATCTCCAACTTCATATGCTGGATTAATTTTTAAAGCATCTTCAAGAGCAAATTCAATTCTATCGTCGTAAACTTCTTCAACAACATCTTTTCTAATGATAAATTTGTAATCACCAGTTGTTCTATTAAAATCTACTCTTACGTTTTTTGCAGCGTTAAAGTTCTTTTTATATGCTGATAGTAAAGCTAATTCAATAGCTTCTACTAGAATATCTTCTGCAATCCCTTTTTCTTGTTCAATTAATTTTATAGCTTTAAGCAAATCCTTGCTCATCTTTCTTTCTCCTTTAATAATTAAAATTTAACAGCTAATCTAATTTTAGCGATTTTACTATAGTTAATTGTTGATTTTTTAACTCTCGCTTTATCTTTGTATTCTACAGTAATTTCTTCACCTTCAACAGCTAAGATATCACCATAAAATTCTTTTTGATTATCAATTTTTTCATATGTTTTAATATAAACATGTTTACCAACAGAATTAGTAACTTCTTCTAGGTCTCTTAAGTCTCTTTCGATTCCTGGAGAAGATACCTCTAAATAGTATTTATCACTAATGAAATCTTCTTTATCAAGTTCTTCTGCTAGTTTTTCACTTAATAATACACAATCATCAAGTGTAAGACCACCATCTTTATCGAAGTAAATACGTAAGAAATACTCAGTTCCTTCTTTTACGTATTCTACATCATAAAGAGAAAATTCCGTATTTTCTGCTTGTTTTGTTGCTATTGCTTTAACTTTTTCTACAATACTCATACAGTCCACCTCTTTCTTAAGTTTTAATTGCAATATAAAAGAGCGGAGAACCTTTCAAAATTCACCACCCTTTCGGTAATTTATTTCAATGTATGTACATTATATCATATGATTATAAATAAATCAAATGATAACTACATTTTAGTACGAATTACCTCAATTTTGTATCCATCTGGATCTTTTATGAAGTAATATCCCGGCGGGAAACCTGGTAAACCTTTAAGTTCTGTTACATCATATCCTGCCGCTTTGTGTTTTTCATATAGACCTTCTAAATCTTCTACAGAAATAGCTATGTGGCCATATCCATCTCCAAGTTCATATGCACCGTGATCGTAGTTATAAGTTAATTCTAACTCATAGTTTGAACCTGGTAAAGTTAAGTATACTAATGTAAACTTGTACTCAGGAAAATCTCTTTTACGACTTACTACGAAGTCGAATGCTTCAGTATAAAATTTAACTGATTCTTTTAAATCTGCTACTCGGTAGCAAGTGTGTGCCATTGTTTGTACCATATTTTCCACCTCTTAATTTTTTTATAATATTGTCCACCCAAATCCAACTGCGCCTATTCCTAAGTGTGTAGAAATTACTGGACTAATACCATCAATTTCAACAGTTACATTTGAATAATTTTCTTCAATATATTTTTTTATTTCTTCAGCTTTATCCAATGCATCAACATGAAGTACACAAATTGTAATATGTTCATCTTCGTGCTGTTTATAAAACTCATCGAATAATTCATAAATTCTAGCTACAACTTTTTTATATGTTCGTATCTTTTGGAATGGAACTATAACTTTGTTATCAAAATGTAATAGCGGCTTAACTTGAAGTAAGCTTCCTACTACAGCCTGTGCTCCACTTAAACGTCCACTACGTTGTAGATGCGATAAATCATCAGCCATGAAATATGCATGTGATACTTTTTTCATCTCATTTAATGCTGAGATTATTTCTTTAGAATTTTTTCCTTCTTTAATTAACTTAGCTGCCTTAATCGCATAATATCCTTCAGGTCTACAAGAGACTTCAGAATCGAACGGATGAACATTCAACCCTTCTACCATAAGACCAGCTACAGAGTAAGACGTGAATGTACCACTAATTCCACTTGAAAGTGCAATAGCAATGACATCGGTATACCCTTCTTCTTTTAATTTTTCTAAGCAAGATACAACCTCACCTATAGCAGGTTGAGAAGTTGTAGGGAAGGAATTGTTAGGATTTTTTAGGTATTCATGATATTTATCAAGTGGCATATCGATAACTTCTTTATATGAATTATTATCAATAATTAGATTTAAATAAACAGTACGAATATCTAATTCTTTCTTTAAATCTTCTGATAAATATGCAGTTGAATCCATAATTATTGCAATCTTTTCCACATTCTATCCGACTATCATAAAGATAGCTTTTCCTTTCTTAGAATTTTTCGATATTATAAAGTTCAAGCTCCACTTTAGTTTCTCTACCCATAAGCTCGATCATAACATCAGCTTTGTAGTTATGTAAGTCTAAGTTTACAACTTTTCCTTCCATATCAACGAATGGACCAGAGATAACACGAACATAATCTCCAACTTCAATATCAATATCTACAACATTTGATAGACCCATTTGTTGTAAAATAAAGTTAATTTCTTCTGGTAATAATGGACTTGGTTTAGAACCACCACCGTGTGATCCTACAAATCCAGTTACACCAGGCGTATTTCTAACTACAAACCATGAATCATCTGTCATTACTAACTCAACAAGTACATATCCAGGGAATGTTTTTCTATTAACTTCTTTTTTCTTTCCTGTTGGAGTTAAGATTGTCTCTTTTTCTTCTGGAACAACGATTCTGAAAATTTTGTCTTCCATACCAAGAGACTCAACTCTTTTTTCAATATTATCTTTTACTTTGTTTTCATATCCAGAATACGTATGTATTACATACCACTCTTTACTTACTGTATCGCTCATAATAACCTCTCTTATCTACTGAAGTGTCTAATTCCAGCAGTTATTCCTAAATCTACCACGTAGCTAAATAACATTAATATTCCAACTACAACAATAACAATTAGTGTTTTTCTAACAAGTTCACTAAAAGTTGGCCAACTTACTTTACGCATTTCTGTGGCTACATTTTTCAAGAATCTAATCATTTATTAACAATCCTCCACATAAATTTCTTTACTCTCTACATTTTATAAATTATAACATAGTATAATTTATAAGTCTATATCTTTAAATATATTGCATTCTTGTACAATATATTATTGTATCATTAAATCAAAAACATTTCAATTAAATAAAGGCTCAAATAATATCTAGATTTTCTTGAAATTATTTTTCTAATAAATCATAAGTAGCAGTTAATGTATTTCTCATTAACATTGTGATTGTTAAAGGCCCTACTCCTCCAGGTACAGGAGAAATATAAGCAACTTTCTCTATAAACTCATCTAGATTTACATCTCCAACTAACTTACCATCTTTGTAGTTATTACCTACATCAATAATCGTACAAGTTGGTTTTACTTTTTCTTTTCCACTTAAGAAATGTGCAACTCCTACACAGCTTACAATAATATCAGCTTGCTCTATTAGCGTTTCTAAATCTTTAGTTCTAGAATGAGCAGTAATTACAGTTGCATTATTTTGAAGTAATAAAGTCGAAATAGGTTTACCTACAATATTACTTCTTCCAATTACTAGAGCAAGTTTCCCTGAGATTTCCTCACCAGTTGATTTTATCATTTCTAAAATCCCTAAAGGTGTACAAGGAATAAGTTTAGCTTCTCCAATCACTAACTTTCCAACATTTATAGGATGGAATCCATCTACATCTTTTGATGGAGTTACAGCATTCAGAACTTTTTCTGCATCTATGTGTTTTGGCAATGGTAATTGTACTAAAATTCCGTGAACCTTATCATCACTATTTAATTTTTCGATTTCATTTAATAAATCATCAGTAGAGATTTCTTCTGGTAACTCAATTTTTATAGAATTTATATTATTTTCTATACACGCTTTATGTTTAGAATTAACATAACTTCTTGATGCTTTATTATCTCCTACTAAAACAACTGCAAGTGTAGGCTCAACACCTTTTTCTCTTAAAGCAGCTGCTTCTTTTTTAATTTCTTCTCTTAACTCTTTCGCAAGTTGTGTTCCACTAATGATTTTCGTCATTCTTTTTTCCCTTTCCAATTTTTAATTTCGATTGATTTTCTGTCCCACTTATTAATCTCTGTATATTCTTTTTGTGCATATAAATAACAAAAATACACATCACTATCATAATCCACTTATCAAATCCAGTTTCAAACAGGCTAAGGTACCCAATGGCAGTTAAACTAATAAGTATGCTACCTAATGAAACATATCCTGTTAAAAATAGTGTTGAAAAGAATATAGCTAAAAGTAACAAGCTTAACATAGGATATAAGAAGATAAATACTCCTGAACCCGTAGCTACGGCTTTTCCACCTTTGAAGTTTGCAAAGATAGGAAAAACATGTCCTATCATTGCAAATGCTCCAAATATTGATAAAAAGTCTACTCTTCCTAGCATCAATGTTGGAAGAAATGTAGCGATTATCCCTTTAGATACATCACATATAAATACTGTAACTCCTGCCTTTTTTCCAAGACATCTAAAAGTATTTGTTGTACCTAAATTTCCACTTCCAAGTGTTCTAATATCAGTATTGTAAAATACTTTCCCTACTATTAATGCAAAAGGTATCGAACCAATTACATATGCTAAAACGCAAAATAATATTATCTGTGTAATCATAGACTACCTACCTAATAATAGCTCCGTACTCTGTAAGTGCAGAAAGTACTTTATCATGTACCGCTGTTACTTCTTCATCTGTTAAAGTTTTTTGTTTATCACTATATGTAATAGTTAAAGCTAGTGATTTCTTACCAACTAATAACTCAGCACCAACATATAAGTCGAATAATTCCACTTTAGTAATTAATTTACTATTTACTGATTCAATTACATTATAGATATTTTGATATTCATCTTTAACATCAACTAACATAGCGATATCTCTTGTAATTTCAGGATATTTAGTTACCTCTTCATACTTAGGTTTAACTTTACTTTCTGAAATAACTTCATCTAAATTAATTTCAAATACATATGTAGTATTTAATCCAAGCTTATCTGCAACTTGTGGGTGAACTTCTCCAATAAATCCAATACGTTTTCCACCTAAATATACCTCAGCGAAACGTCCTGGGTGCATACCTTCAAGTTTAGATTTTTTATATATAACTTTTTCATCTAAGCCTAAACGATCGAAAACAACTTCTAAGTACCCTTTAGCCGCGAAGAAGTCTAATGAGCTACTTTCTTTAAGCCATTTAGTTACTCTTTCTTCTCCAGTTAGCGCAGCACTTAAGTATAATGTTTCTTTAGGTTGGATATTATCATTTCCACTACCAAAGAATACACGTCCAATTTCAAGAAGTTTTAGATCTTTTTGTTTTCTAGCTACGTTGTATTGAACAGTGTTTAATAATCCTGGAACTAAACTTTGACGTAATGTCGAGTGAGTTTCAGTCATAGGCATTAATAATCTAACTTTGTGGTGATCTTCTAAAGTATACTGCGTAGCTTCTTCTTCTGATACTAATGAATAGTTAATAGTATCATTAAATCCTAAGCTAGCATATACTGCGCGCAGATCACGTACCATTCTTTGTGAATAAGTTAAACCACCTTTAGTAGTTTTAGAGAATTTTGGTAATGTTGAAGCTAGATTATCATATCCATAAATTCTAATAACTTCTTCAACTAAGTCTTGTTTAATTGAGATATCAGGTCTTCTAGTAGGTACTTTAACTACTAAGTTTTCTCCTGTTACTTCTACAGTAAAACTTAATCCTTCTAAAATAGCTGCAATCTCTTCAGTAGATAATGTAATTCCAAGGTAGTTGTTAATATATGAAGTAGTAATTTCTACAACTTTCTCTTCTTCTTTATTAACTACTCCAACTGAACTTTCAACTACGGCATTTGGACATAATTCTAAAATTAATTCTACTGCACGAGCAAGGGCTGCTTTTTGCATATTAGGATCAATACCTTTTTCAAATCTTGCAGAAGAATCACTTCTTAACCCATGAGCAGCTGAAGTACGACGAACTGATGTCGGATTAAAATATGCAGATTCTAAAATAATATTTTTAGTTTCTTCACTTACCTCTGTGTTTTTACCACCCATTACTCCTCCAAGAGCAATAGCGCGCGTTCCATCAGTAATTACTAAATCAGTTGTTTGTAATTTTCTCTCTTCTCCATCAAGAGTTTCTAGAACTTCACCTTCTTTAGCATCACGAACTACGATTTTATCTCCAACTAGATCTTTATCGAATGCATGCATTGGTTGACCAAATTCTAATAGTACGAAGTTTGTAATATCTACAATGTTGTTAATAGGACGAATTCCAGAGTTCATAAGTCTTGTTTGTAACCATAGTGGCGAAGATTTCACTTCAACATTTTTCACTACTTGACCTACATAGTTTCTACAAGAATCACTTTCAATAGCAACTTGTAACGAAGTAGCTTCGTAATTTTCTTCTTTTTCTACATCATTAAAGTCAACTTTGTTATTGTATAAAGCACCTAATTCATAAGTAAGACCACGCATACTTAATGCATCCGCTCTGTTAGGTGTAATTGATAAATCTAAGATGTAATCATTTAAACCAAGTACTTCAACAACATCAGAGCCTAACTCTTGTTCAGTTTCAAATACGTATATACCTTCTTGATAATTTTTAGGCACTACACTCTTACTTAATCCTAATTCAGCTAATGAACAAATCATACCTTGTGATTCTACACCACGAAGTTTAGCTTTTTTAATTTTAATTCCTGGTAATTTAGCTCCAACTTTAGCAACAATTACATATTGTCCAGCATCAACATTTGGTGCACCACAAACAATTTGCAGGTTTTCTTCTTCACCAACGTTTACTTGACATACATTTAATTTTTCAGCATCAGGGTGTTTTTCTTTAGATACAACATATCCAACTACGACGTTAGATATTTCATCTGCTAAATATTCAACACCTTCGACTTCAATACCACCACGTGTGATTTTTTCAGCTAATGCATTTGCATTAGCTTCAACATTCGTATATTGTTTTAACCAATTATAACTTACTAACATTACTACCTCCTATTAATCGTTTCTATCACTATTAAATTGTTGTAAGAATCTTACGTCATTTGTGTAGAAACTTCTAATATCGCTAATACCATATTTTAACATTGCAACACGTTCTGGTCCCATACCAAACGCAAACCCAGAGTATACCTCTGGATCAAAACCAGCCATTTTAAGAACGTTAGGGTGAACCATACCAGCTCCTAAAATTTCAAGCCATTTAATGTTTTCTTCATCATCTTCATTACCCCAAGATACATCAACCTCTACTGAAGGCTCAGTAAATGGGAAGAAACTTGGACGTAGACGGATTTTTTTATTTTCTCCGAATACAGCTTTAATAAAGTGCTCTAAAGTACCTTTTAAATCACTAAATGTGATATTTTTATCTACAACTAATCCTTCAATTTGAGTAAATTGGTGAGAGTGAGTAGCATCATCATTATCACGACGGAATACTTTACCAGGACAAATAATCTTGATAGGCCCTTCTCCATTAGCTTTTAACATTTCACGAGCTTGAACAGGAGAAGTTTGTGTTCTCATTAATAATTCATTCGTAATATAGAATGAGTCTTGCATATCACGAGCAGGGTGATCTTTAGGTAAGTTTAACATTTCAAAGTTAAATTTATCAGTTTCTACCTCAGGTCCTTCAGCAACTGAATATCCCATAGAGATAAAGATTTCTTCAATCTCTTCAATAATTTTATTTAATGGATTAATTCCACCTAATTCAACTTTTTTACTAGGCAGAGTAACATCAATATCCTCACTAGCTAATTTTAACTCTAATGCTGCTTTAGCTAATTCAGCTTTTTTCTCTTCTAAACTATCATTAATGAAAGTTTTAACCTCATTAACAAGTTTCCCGAATGTAGGTCTTTCTTCTGGTGATAAATCACGTGCACCTTTCATAACTTCTGTTAGTGCACCTTTTTTTCCTAAAAATTTAACTCTTAGGTCATAAAGTTTTTTTTCATCTTTAATTGTTTTAACTAATTCTAAATATTCTTTTCTTATATTCTCTAAAGTCATAAGTTCCTCCTTAAAAATTTAATATAAAGACATTGCTATAAGTTCTATTATTTATCCAAAATAAAAAGCCCCTCAAGACTTAGTCTCAAGGGACGAATATATCGTGGTACCACCCGTATTTTAAAGCATCTTCGCTTCCTTAACATAGTTGATAACGGGTACCACCCGATTGTACTCATAGTCTACTTATACAATTACTCATAAGCTGAAAATATATTCTCAGTTCATACAACTCTTTCAGTCACGGAGTTGCTCCCTGTTAAAAACATCCAATATACCGTCTTAATCATCGTTTTTTGAAAAATTTATACTTAAAATAATAATACAAATGCTCCCGAATGTCAACAGATAAGGCTATTTGAATAATAAATTTCTTCCTGTTTTTGTATTTTCATCTCTACAAAATTATAATAATATTTATTGCAAAAACTTACTTATCATAAATAAAGACTTCCGATTTTCATCGAAAGTCTTATAATAATTATTTAGTATATTCTGCAACTAATGCTAATACTTCTTCAGTTGTTGAACACATAATAGCTTTATCAACTAATTCTTTCATCTTATCTAATGATAAGTTTTTGATTTGGCTACGTGCTTGAAGAATTGAAGTAGCTGACATAGAGAACTCATCTAATCCCATACCTAATAGTAATGGAATAGCTAAGCTATCTCCAGCCATTTCTCCACACATTCCAGTCCATTTACCTTCTTTGTGAGAAGCTTCAATTACACTTTTCACAAGACGTAAGATTGCTGGGTTGTATGGTTGGTATAAGTATGATACTTTTTCACTCATACGGTCTGCAGCCATAGTGTATTGAACTAAGTCGTTAGTACCAATTGAGAAGAAATCTACTTCTTTAGCAAAGATATCAGCGATAACAGCAGTTGATGGAATTTCAACCATGATACCTAATTCGATATCGTTACTTACTGCAACACCTTCTGCTACTAGTTTTTCTTTTTCTTCTAAGAATAGTGCTTTAGCATCTCTGAATTCTTGAACTGTAGCGATCATTGGGAACATTACACAAAGTTTACCGTAAACAGATGCACGTAATAATGCTCTAAGTTGAGTTCTGAATAAGTCTTTTTCTTCTAGACAAAGACGAATTGCTCTAAATCCTAGGAATGGATTCATTTCTTTTGGTAAATCTAAGTATGGTAATTCTTTATCTCCACCAATGTCTAAAGTACGAACTACAACAGGTCTGTCACCCATTCCTTCTAATACAGCTTTGTAAGCTTCGAATTGTTCTTCTTCAGTTGGTAGCTGATCACGTCCCATGTATAAGAATTCTGTACGATATAACCCTACAGCTTCTCCACCGTTATTATTAACACCTTCTAAGTCAGCTGGTGTACCGATGTTTGCAGCTAAAAGTACTTCATGACCATCTTTAGTAACAGATTTTTCTGAAACTAATTTAGCCCATTCAGCTTTTTGCTCTTCAAATTTAACGTGTTTTTCTTTTAATTCAGCTGTAGTAGCTTCATCTGGATTTACATATACAACACCATCTAATCCATCAAGAATAAGAACATCTCCATTCTTAACTTCTTCAGTAATTGTACTAGTTCCTACTACTGCAGGAATTTCTAATGATCTTGCCATGATAGCAGAGTGAGAAGTACGTCCTCCAATGTTTGTAGCAAAACCTTTAACATATTGTTTGTTAAGTTGCGCAGTATCAGATGGAGTTAAGTCTTCTGCAATAACGATAACTTCTTCATCGATTAAGCTTGGGTTTGGTAAGTCTACACCTAGTAAGTGAGCTAAAATACGTTTAGAAACGTCACGAATATCAGCAGCACGTTCTTTCATGTAGTCATTGTCCATTGATTCAAACATTGAAACAAACATATCTGAAGTTTCTTTTAATGCATATTCAGCGTTAATTTCTTTTGATTGAATATCAGTTTTAACAGTTCCCATAAATTCTGGGTCTTCTAAAATTAATAAGTGAGCTTCGAAAATAGCTGCTTTATCTGCACCTAAGTTTTCATGAGCTTTATCTTTAATAATTGTTAATTCTTTTTTAGAAATTTCAATCGCATCTTCAAAACGTTTAACCTCAGCAACAACATCTTGAACTTTAACTTCTTTAACTGTTAAGTTTGGCTCAACAAAAATGTATGCTTTAGCAAAAGATATCCCTTGAGAGGCTGCAATACCTTTTAGTTGTAACATTTTATGCTAATCCTTCTTTCTTCATTGTTTCTTCTAATGCTGCTAATGCTTCTGCTTCGTCAGCTCCGTCAGCGTAAATTACGATATCAGCGTCTTTTCCAACTCCAAGACTCATAACACCCATAATTGATTTTAAGTTAACTTTACGTCCGTTGAATTCTAATTCAATGTTTGATTGGAATTTAGATGCAGCTTGTACTAATAAAGTAGCTGGTCTAGCGTGGATTCCTGTTTCATCGATAACTTTAAATTCTTTTTGTAACATAGTCATGTCTCCTTTTATTTAAAAAAATATTTACATTCAAATAATAACACATGAAAGCAATATTTACAAGTATTTTATACTTATCCTATACTAAGATTAATGCTTATTCTATAACAAAGAAAACAGTTTCTTATATATATAGTAAGCATTTACTACTCTTCTATTGAAAATAACGTGAAAACATTTTTTTCAGTGTTAACTAGCTTTTCAACCTAAAAATCATAAAAAAAGTATCTGCCACAAGGGAAGTAACGATACTTTTTTATATTATTTATATTAATTAAATTTAAAATTATTATGTTTTTATTTCTATACTGTAAACCTATTTATGAAAATTAAACTAATTCTCCACCTAGCTTAATTATAGATTTAAATTTCTCATAATCTTCATGATTTCTATTAAAGTCTCGAGCATTTTTGTTTACTTCTTTAAAATCAATACCTTGATCTTTAGCAGCAAATACACATCCACAGTAACATTGTCTATAAATATTATAGTCATTACACATTTCTACAGATCTTTTATAACCATTATTCTTTTTAAAATCTGACGGTAGGTAATATATAGAAACTTGTTCCTGAAGAACATATCCTGCTTCGTTTATTACAGTAGCATTTTTCTTAGGACTTAAAGTCAAAGCAGAGGCGAAATAATCGTAACCAAGCTCCTCAGCTTTTTGTGCAGAAGAGTCCAAACGCATTTCATAACAAATATGACATCTATCTCCACCTTCTCTATCTTCTTCGTGACCTTTTACAGCACTAATAAATTTACTTGGTGCATACTCATCAGCTAAAAATTTTATCTTTTTGTCATTTCTTTTATTGAATTCTTCGACAAAATCTTTTTGAACTAACATACGTTTAATATATTCTTCTTTTGGATGTATGTTAGAGTTCGAGAAAAATATTGTAATATCACTAATCTCAGATAAATATTCTAATACATATGTACTACAAGGAGCACAGCAAGAGTGAATAAGAATTTTCGGACGGAAATTAGTCTTCTCCCATTCTTTTATTAGTTCTTTTAATACATTATCATAATTAATTTTTTGATTTTTATGTCTAGTATTTATAAATTGTTTACTATCAATCATACAAATTTAATCCTTCTAAAATTTCTAATATTTTACTACACAAGTTTAATATACTTTAATTTATTTTACAATTAATATCATTTCTAATTAAAAGATATTATCAATAACTCCTTTAAACAATTATAAAAATAGGTTCCGAAAAATGAAATTTTAACATTTCAAACTTATCGAAACCCATTGTTTATTAATTATTCAACTTTATACGCTATCCCTAAATGTTGATATGCTTTAGGTGTTGCGCGACGTCCTCTCGGAGTACGTTCTATAAATCCTTCTTTTACAAGATATGGTTCATAAACATCTTCTATAGTGATACTTTCTTCACCAATAGTCACAGCAATTGTTTCAAGACCAACAGCACGACCATCATAACGTTTAATCAAACATTCAAGTATTTTATAGTCGATATTATCAAGACCTTTTGCATCTACTTGCAGTAAATCTAATGACTCAACAGCTAAATTCTTAGCTATAACACCATCATTTTTCACTTGAGCAAAGTCTCTTACACGTTTAAGAAGTCTATTCGCTATACGAGGTGTTCCACGAGATCTCATCGCTATCTCATATGAACTCTCCTCATCTATATCACATTCAAATATATCAGATGTTCTTTCTATAATATTTTGTAGTTCAGAAATAGTATAGAATTCTAGACGACAATGCACACCGAATCTATCTCGAAGTGGTGCAGTCAAAGCTCCAGCTCTTGTAGTTGCCCCCACCAATGTAAATGGTGGTAGTTCAATTCTAATACTGCGTGATTCTTCACCTTTTCCAATTACAATATCAAGATAAAAATCTTCCATCGCAGAATACAGTATCTCTTCGATAGACCTACTTATTCTGTGAATCTCATCGATAAATAGAACATCACCTGGTTCAAGACTAGTTAATATAGCAGCTAAATCTCCAGATTTCTCTATTGCAGGCCCTGAAGTATATTTAATCCCCACTTCCATCTCATTAGCGATAATTGTCGCTAGTGTAGTCTTCCCTAATCCAGGAGGTCCGTATAGTAGGCAGTGATCCAGAACTTCACCACGAAGTTTTGCGGCTTCTATAAATATTTTTAAATTGCTTTTTATCTGTTCTTGACCTATATATTGGCTAAGAAACTTCGGTCTTAAAGACTGTTCCTCACGCTCTTCACCAAAATTTTGGCTTGCAGATACCATTCTATCTTCCATAATTTCCTCCTTTCATCAATTAGCATTCATTAATAATTTTAATCCTTGTTTTACATATTCATCAACACCAGCGAAGTCAAATGCCGATAATTTTTTCTCGATTTTTGTAAGTTCTTTTTTACTATATCCTAGAGCTTCCAATGCTAACATTGCATCACTTAGATAATTATTAACTACTGTTGGCGCACTACTAATATTAGTCATACTAAAATCAACTTTATCTTGTAAATCAAGGATAATTTGTTGAGCAGATTTTTTCCCAATTCCTGGAAACTTCATTAAATATTTTACATCTTGATTTTCAATAGCTCCAATAATTTCTTCACTAGTTCCCCCAGCTAATATAGCTAAAGCACTCTTTGGTCCTACACCTTTTACCTTTAATAATAGTAAAAATACTTTTTTCTGATCTTTATTAGAAAATCCATAAAGTATATTAGAATCTTCTCTTACCTGTTGACTTATAAAAACTATTTTTTCTTCATTTAATTGATATTCATATGGATTAGCAACAACTACTTCATAGCCAATTCCATTGTTATCTACAACGATATTCGTCGGATTTATCTCCGAAATTTTTCCTTTAATATATGCGTACATTACATTCACACTCCTGATTGATTATTTAATTATAAAATTAAACGTAAAAAATCTCAAGTGTTTTATTTATTCAAAATAATTACTTTCATAAAAGGTATAAAAAAACTTGGCACATTATGTACCAAGTTCATATTTCTATTTTACTTTATCTAAATCAACATTCATAACTTTTGCAGTTGCTTCTACTTTTTTATATGCATCTTGATCCACATCAGTAAATCCAGTGATACTGAACATTTTTGTGAATAATTCTTTCATTTTTGGATCATTTTCAACATCGCGAAGAGCTTTTTCTAATTTCTCTTGTAACTCTTTATCCATTTTACTAGAAGTTGTAACCATAATACCAGGAATCATATCACTAGTTGCTAATTTTTGAATATCAGTTTTTGCTTGAGGGAAATCTTTAGCATATCTATCTTCCACTCCATCAAATGTCGCAATTACATCAACATCTTTGTTAAGAAGTAGTTGTAAGCTCTTATCATGTCCACCACTAAATTGATAACTAATATCTTTATCTAAGTTAAGACCTGCTTCAACTAACATAGCACCTGGATAAATATATCCTGATGAAGATGAAGGATCTACGAATGCTACTTTTTTACCTTTAACATCTTGAAGTGATTTAATACCAGAATCTTTTCTTACATATAATTCAGCAGTGTATCCAGGTTTTCCTGTTTTACCTTTAGATGTTAGTATAGGTTTTGCACTACTTTGCTTCTGAGCTAGTAGTGATGAAAATGGAGGAATGATACCAAAGTCAACACTTCCACTACCTAAACCTTCAACTACACCAATATAGTTACTAGCTGTGAAAGCTTCTACTTTTACTCCTAATCTTTCAGAAAGATAATCAGAAATTGGTTTAAGATCTTCAACAAGTTTCTCACTATTTTTCAGAGGAACAAATCCCATTTTAATAACTTTTTCTTCTTTTTTCGTTTCAGTCTTTGCAGTACATCCAACTATAGAGAAGACAAAAATAAAACTAAATAACGCCAATAATATTTTCTTCATATTATTTCCTCCTCGATATTTTAAAAATAAATTTGATATAATTTTAACACAAAAAAAACAATATATCTAGCTTTTAAAGTGAAATAATAACATTTTTCAATAAGAATTTTACATATTATCAAAATAATGTTCGGTAATTACTAATAAATTTTCGAATATTTTCATAATACGAGAAGAAAAACTCAATATAAACCGTAATTTAGGCATAAAAAAAACACCTTATAAAAAGATGAGTAAAAATTGGAGGCGGCTACCGGATTTGAACCGGTGATCAAGGTTTTGCAGACCCGTGCCTTACCACTTGGCTAAGCCGCCTAAAGATATTAAATTTTAATGGGGCGGCTGAGGGGAATCGAACCCCCGAATGTCGGAACCACAATCCGATGCGTTAACCACTTCGCCACAGCCGCCATATCAAGAACAATATTTATTATACATTTTTCATCAAATTATGTCAAGAACTTTTTTAATAATTTTAAAATAAAGAAATAATTCCCTTTAACGCAATCGTTAAAGAGAATTATTTAGTAATTTATTATTTAGTATTTTTTCTTCTTCTTAGTACATATACTAAACAAATTAATGCAAATCCTACAAAAGTTGTAGGTAAAGCTAATGTTCCTGTTTTAGCTAATAGAGAATTTGATTTACCAACAGTTCCAAGATTTACTTGAGAATCGTTCGCCACCATTCCTTGATCTTTAGCTACATCTGCTAAACGAACACTTGTTTTATCTTTATCCTTATCTTTCTTAAATACCTCGCTAAGTAATGATGATATTTTAGATTTTTCTTTACTTACTTTTTCTGATGCTTTTTTAAGAGTTTCTAATGCATTGTTTACTTCATCTTGTTTTGCATTTGCATTAGATAATACTAAATTAGCTACTTTAAGAGCTTCTTTATATTCATTCTTAGCTGTTTCATCTGCATCTTTGAAGCTGTCTTGTGATACAAGGTCACCATTTTTCTCTACCTCAGCCGCAAGCTCTTTTTTATCTACACTTGGAACTTCTGCTTTTGGTTGTTCCACTTTGCCAGTATATTCTTTAGGAGCTTCTGCTTTCGCAGGATCAACAACTGCACCAGCTTGTACACCTGTGAATTCTTTTGGTTCTTCTGCTTTCGCAGGATCAACTACTGCACCTGCTTGCACCCCTGTGTATTCTTTAGGACCTTCCACTTTCTCTGGATCTACCACTGCTCCTGCTTGTACTCCTGTGTACTCTTTTGGTGCTTCTGTTTTTTCTGGTTCTACAATCGCTCCTGCTTGTACTCCAGTATATTCTTTTGGAGCTTCTACTTTTTCTGGCTCACCTTTTGCTTCTTGCGGTTTAACACCAGTAAGTTTAGAGATAGCTGCATTTAACTCTTCAACAGCTTTATTTACTTCTTCTTGTGTTGCATGTTCATCTTCTAATAGTTGTTTAGCTTTATTAATTGCTTTGTTGTACGCCTCTTTAGCATCTAATGAAGCATATTCATACTTATCACTATCTGTTGTAGCTTTAAAATTATCAGAAGCTAGTTTCAATTGACTCTTATCTACTTTAACCTCTTCTTTAGGCGCATTTTTCTCTACAAGAGCCACAAAATTACTAAATCCATCTACTGTAAAGACGAACTTACCATCTACTACTTCACCATTAACCGGTTCAATTGTTCCATCTTTTTTCTCATGACCAAATTTTGCTGGCATTTTATCTAATGATAAAGTAACTTTTCTAGTTCCATCAACTTCTACAACTTTATTATTTCTATCTTCTAAATGGATATCATAAAATACTACATCATATTTAGTTAAATCAATCTTACTATCAGTTAACTGTTTAAGTATTTTTTCCTTGCTAGCTTTTTCTACATCACTAACTACAAGTTTATAATCATTATAAAGTTTAGCTTCACCAAACTCAACTGTTGCTGGTGTAGTTGCACCTTCAGCAGTTGTTACGCTAGCTACTTTTTGAGCAACACTTAATTGTAATTCTTTTGTATTACGACCGTTTCCTACAACAAGTTCAAAATTATTTTCAGAAGATCTATATCCCTCAGGTAACACTACTTCAACAGTATATTTACCATTGTTTAATCGTTTTTGGAATTCTTTCTCACTATATAAACTTCTAGACAATTCTGTTTTTTCACCTTGCTCATTTGTAACAAATACTTTTGCTCCAGCAGGTATAACTTTATCAAACTTAATTATTGTCGTATTTCTCTTTTGTTCTTCGAATGTGAATTCTACTGTTTTAGTTGAATCATCTTTAGTAATTTCAAAAGCAACTTCTTTAGGACTAGTTAATTTAAGAGCTTCATCAGTTAAAACTACTTGTACAGTATATTTACCATATGGCAGTGCTGTTAGGTTCTTACCATTCTTCGTGAAGTCTTCTCCAACTAACTCACCTTTTTCATTTTTTATAGCATATCTTACGTTAGTAGAATAATCACCTGTTCCATCTTTAGCTGTAGTTTTGACTTCTACAGTACCTTTTTCAGTGTTTTGAACTTTTGAAATTCCAACACTATCTTTGTTCCCTGCAAAGTCAGCCACTTCATAAGTAAATTTATCTAGAGATACTTTTTCTGGAAGAGTGAATGTACCATCAATATTTGGTTCAACCACAACTTCTTGCTCTACAGTTTTACCGTCTTTACCTTTTTTAGTCACTTTATAGCTTAATTTCTTATAAAGCACTCCACTTCCGTTTTCTTTTACAGCATAAGGTTTAAATGTTCTAGTTTTTTCATCATAAACTCCACCTGTACCAACAATTTGTGGTGCAACTCTATCTAATGTAACGTTAAACGCTGTTTCTTGCATTTTCGCACCTGTTGCAACAGGACTATAGCTAACTACATACTGATATTCACCGTCTGGTAATGGATTTCCATCCTTATCTTGACCTTTCCAGTTTGTTTCAGTAACTAACACAGCTTTTTTATTCGTAGCTTTGTTATGGAAGAAGTTCTTTTTACCAGAAACATTACCATTTTCATATAATGGATTTTTACGTTCAACATCATCTTTAGCATAAACTGATAATTTAAGGTTTTCATAGTTTCTTAAGAAAGTTGCTTTAAATCCAATTTCATCGTGCTGTCTATCACCATTTGGAGAAAATGCTAATTTACCAAAATAATTAGACTTACTCTTAGGATCAGTATACTCTCCTAAAACTTTAATATGTTTATCTTCACCATTTACATCAACAGTAACTAATGAAGTAAAGTTATTTTTATCATCACGCTCTGTTGTATTAGGTTTATAGTAATAGAATGGTTTCTCATTTCCTTTAAATTCATATATTGGTTTTTCAACTACAGGAAGATTTTGGAACTCACCTTTAAAACCAACATATGGAATTCCAGCAACTGCTGTATTCGTATCTTTAGGATCAAAGAATCTTACAAATCCTTCAAGATAATAACCATTTGGCATTTGCCCTTCTAATTCATTTCTAAATTGTGTAGCATCTACAGTAATCGTAACAGATTTTTCTCCTTTAGCAGGAACAACTACTGTTTCTCCTCCATTACTTTCTGATAATTGTCTTGGTTTTAGTGTAATTTGTCCATTTTCTACACCATCAGTATTTAAATAAGACTTGTAGACAAGTTCTTTAGGTTGATCTGATAAGTTATGTAGTACTACATTAAACTTAAATGTATCTTGTACATTACCAAGAGAAATGCTTCCATAATCATTGTCTCCAGTTACATATAAATCACCAAAAGCTGCTTTAGATACATCAATAACTCCTGCTCCTTGTTGTCTAGGTGACGTAAATGCTTTTGTTTCATTATTATAATTTGGAATCGCAGTACTCATTAGTAGATGTTTTATTAATTTCTGTAATTCTTCACCTTGTAGGTCTGGATATCTTTCTTGGAATACTTGTCTTATTAAAGATACAGCACCAGCTACGTGAGGTGAAGCCATACTTGTTCCACTATCTAGTCCGTATGTTCCGTTATTAAATGATGAATAAACATCACCACCAGGTGCCGTTACATCTGGCTTGAACAGTCCATCTCCAGTTACACCCCAACTTGTAAAATCAGCAAGTTGATTGGCTTGTGGGTGAGGTCTCTTACTAAAATGTCCAGTGAATTTTAATTTGTAATAATCCGGATAAGTCGCTAATAAATTACCGAATTTATATCCAACGAACACTACAGGGAAGTCACTATCGTAATTGTTTAATGCAACGTTAAGTAACTCTTCTCCACCTTCTTTAGTATTGTATAAAACAGCACCAGCAGCTCCTGCTTTTTTAGCAGCTGCTACTTTATCCGCAAAGGTATTTCCACCTCCACGCATCATCACTGCAACTTTACCTTTTACATCTTGATTTTTAAAATCATTTTCTAAACCATATCCAGCATTAAAGTATGAGTATTCAGTTTTCGGATTAAATCTTTTAGCAAATGGTCTTATTGTAGCTTCACCATTATCCCATTCTTCATTTCCTTCTAATCCTACAACAGTCATTACCTCAGTATTCATAACACTATTATTTATAGCTGCTACAGCTATTGAGTCAGGTGTTACAGATGGTGTTCCGATTAATCCATAATCTGGGTTTGATGCACTTGGTTTGCTCTGACCATTTCCAAATACATTATCATTACCAGCTGCAACTACAACATTGACTCCCGCTTTTTTAGCAAGTGCAATTGCATCGATAGTACCTTGTCCAACTTCTGTTACCGCTCCTGCAGTAGCACCTAGACTCATATTAATAGAATCAGCTCCTAATTTAACAGCATCTTCTATAGCTTTAACATATAAAAACGTACTTGTTTTTGCTCCACCTTGTTTATCTGAGAAAACTCTCATAAAGATTAATTGTGATTCTGGAGCAACACCTGCTACATACTCATTATTCGGTGCTTTTTTCGTTGGATTACCTACTGAAGTACCAACAACGTGCATACCGTGAGATTTATCTTTTTTCTCTTTTAAGTTATTATCCCAATCGTAGTAGTTAAATGCATAAATCAGTTTATCACTATACCATTTACCATAGTCAATTCCAGCTTTTTCTCTTACGGCTTCTAGTTCTGCTTTATTTTTATATTTAGCTTTACTAGCATCAGTTAAATGTAGAATATCATGATTAGGATCTAAACCTGAGTCAATAACCGCTACGACTCTTCCTTGACCTTTATAACCTTTATCCCAAAGACCTTGAACACCTATTATTCTATTACTATCAATAACTGTGTTTTTTAATGCAGTATCATCTTCATCATTTTTAGTCGTAGTTTCAGGAACTTCATAGTCAACACTCACTTCAACACTATTTACAAAATCCATAGCTTGAATTTTTTTAGCATCTGCATAAGAAGTTTCTAGAGAAAATCCATTTAAAAGCGTATCATATTCAAATAATACTTTATAATCAACACCTTTATTTTTAATTTCTTTTAATGCTCTTTCACGAGGTTCTTTAGTACTTTTCTCACGTTCTTTTCTACCTTCTTCAGTTTTCAAAGAATTAGGATCTACTTTGTCCTCTTTTAAAGAAACAATAATTTTAACTTTGTCCTCATCTTTAAAAGTATGTGCAGAAGCATTAGATACGGCTTCAGCCTTTCCATTCTCTTCAGCATATACCCAATTTTTTTGTAAATTATTAAAATCCATTACATGTAGATTCGTAAGTAGTAATGTAGCTGTTACGAACGATACAGCAGCTTTTTTTCTAAATTGCATTATTCCTCTCCTTTTTTAAGTTTATTTTAATTACATTTCTCTATTTAAACATATATTTTCTGTAAAATCAATACATTTTTCTGTTTAATTATAAAAAAATAAAGAAAAAACTCAGTTTCCTAAGTTTCTTCTTTATTTTTATTCATGTATTTCTAACGGTAAACCATCTGGATCAAAGAAAAATGCCATTTTTTTATTATCGAAGTCATCGTATCTCAACTCTTCATGAGGAATATCTAATTTATCGAATTCCTTTAGAACCGCTTTTACATCATCTACTTTAAAAGCTAAATGTCTTAATCCACTATGTTCCGGATTTGGCATCTTAGGTCTCAACGGAGCATCCTCTTTAATAAAAATTTCTAAAACAAGATTTCCTTGTCTTACATTCAATATTATATCATTCTTCTCTGAGCGATTATATTCACTAATAACCTCAAAGCCTAACTTATCTACGTAAAATTCCTTTGTTTTATTATAGTTTGTTCCTATAATCGCTATATGATGCACATTTTTAAACATTTTAATACATTTCCTTATTTAATTTTTTTACTATATCTATTGCCATAGCAAGCTCCTGAGGATTCACTTCTTCATAGTCACCTTTGTCAGTATATCTATAAGTTACATCTACTCCTGTCGTCGTCGGATCAATTCCATACTTTTTAAAAGTTCCATGAACTTGAGTAACTCCTGTTTCTTTAATAATATATTCAATATTCTCAGTTGTAATCCCCGCACCTGCAAGAATCTCAATTTTTTCTCCAAACTTTTCTTGAAGTTGTTTTAAAAGTTTTACACCCTTATTCACATTTGCACCTAGTCCACTAGTCAAAACTCTTGTACAACCTAATTCAATTAAACGTTGAATATTGTATTCTGGTTCATCTGAACAATCAAATGCTCTATGAAAGACACTTTCCGCTTCAAAACTTTTACATAGGTTTATCATCTTCTCTGTATCTTTCCAGTCAATTTTTCTATCTTCACTTAGAAAACCAAAAACTATTCCTTTTGCACCATGTTCAAGTAGTTCTCTAGCTTCTCTAAACATTTGTTCTTTTTCTATTTCAGAATAGCAAAATCCCCCTCCCCTAGGTCTTACCATCGCCATTATAGGTATCTCAACACCATTTTCAAGTGCCATATCTAGAACTGTCAATGTTGGTGTTAAACCACCTAGATAACTTGCACTGATTAATTCTATTCTATCTGCACCTTCATTTTGTGCCACTAAACAATCCTGTACACTATTAGCACATACTTCAATTTTAATCATTTCAAATTCTCCTTCAATTTCTATAATTAATTATAACATAAATCCAAATAACTCGGATAGCTTACACCCTATTAAATAATTCATTTTTATTAACCTTTAAAAGTTAAATAAGGATATGCGAACTATACTCACATATCCTTATTTATATCTACATTGTAGATTATATTATTTTCCACCAAATATAGAAGTTCTAAAATCTTTAGTTTGATCTAGATAAGCCTTAAATATAGCTTTCTTAAGTTTAAGAACTCTACTATTTGTATCAGGGTATACTTGTGCTGTGAAATCTGCAGCATCTTCTCTAACCGCTGTTTCAATCATTTTCTCAAGTACACTTATATCATTAACTGTTACATTTTTTTGTCGTCCCCATGGATCATTAGGATTAAAGAAGTTAATTCTATTTAATTTACTGAATTGTTCTACTCTTTCTTTATACATATCTTTCTTGAATTCAACCCAAGATTTATATTTTTTATTAAACACTTTCTCAAGTACTAAATCATCAGTAACCAATCCTATTTCTTTACCATAAGAATTAATCTTACTTCCTCTATCTTTCGCTTCTTTTTCATATTGATTAGAAATGTATGGAACCATACCTTCTTTATATCCTTTAGCGGCTAATAGTTCAAATGCCATACGGCGTCCCATTAAGTCACCCGGAGTTCCTATTTTACTACTTAAAGCAGAATAAATTGGTGAAAATAGATTAAGTGTGTGGTATCCATTTCTTTCATACTCACCTTGGTCTATATATCCTCTTCTTGTAATAACATCATTTTCAATTAATTTATCGAATGAAGTTAAATTATTAATTTCATCAGAAGTTAATCTACGAACAGCATTTGTTGCATAAACATAATTTCCATCAGGATCTTTCTTGTATACATTCTCAATTTTTCTTAATAAGTCGTTTTTCTCATTGTAACCTAATTTAGCTACAGCACGACCTTCTAATATTTCAAGAGTATATATTAAATCAAACATATTATGCATATAACTTTGTAAATCTTCTGCATTAGTGAATCTTTGAGTTGGATCTGCCACTTGAAGTCTCGTTGATTCTTCTGATTTATCATATTTCAAAACAGAGTTAATTGTTATTGTTGGATCGTATGGGTGGTCAGGAGCTTGTAGTAATCCTTTTGCATAAAACTCAGGTCCTAATCCGCTTCTTCTTCCATATCCTCCAAGATAAATCTCTCTATCAGAGTTATGTGTCATTTCATGAGTATATGTTACCGCACCAGATTTATCTAGCATACGATAAGCCATATAGTAGAATGCATCACCTGTAGCATAAGCACCGTGTTTGTTGTGAACAACATTGTTTCCAGCTGGTCCAAAGAAGTTTTTTATAACCGGATTATTAGTTTCAAAATTCGCTTCTTGTGTCTCTTTATTTTTATCATTACCAAATCTGAATGCATCATATACTAGAACACTTCTAAATAATTTTTCTTTATTATCATTATCTAGAATTTTATACCAATAATCATAATGATCTCTAAATCGTTTAGCAGCTTCTTGTGCATTATCTTCAACAAATTTATTTAATTTTTCTCCCTTAGGATATTCATTACTTCTATATCTATCATAAGCTCCAAATCCTATAGTTGAAATATTGGCAATCATAAATATCATTTTTTCTTCTGGTAATGTTAATAATGGTAAGACCATACTTTGATATTTCCATGAAGGACTAGTTAATCTATCATAAACACCTATAGAATGTTCAGTTCCTTGTTCTGATTGTTTAGAACTTACTTCGGGAATAGTAGATTTTTCTTCAACAATATAAGCTTTTGATTGTTTTTTGAACCAATCGTTATTAGTTGTATTTGGTAGGAATACTTTTCTATAACCTTCTAAAGCTTTAAATAAACTTTCAGTTCCATAATTTTTCGATAATAATACATTATAAGTAATTACATTATTTTTAGCTAATAAATTGTTAAATCCAGATTTACCTAGCTCAATAACATTATCTAATGCAGAACTATTAGATTTACCAAAGAAGTCCAAATGATATAATACTAAATCTTTTGCACTTGCATTATCATATTTAAAATTATACCAACGTTCTAGATAAGTTAATCCTAGAAGTAAAGCTTCTTTATTATTCTTAATTTTTTCTATTACATAATTGTCTATTATTGAATTATTATTTTCAGCTATCGCCGCATCAGCAGAAAGAAGTTTTGATAAACTATCTTCAATGTTTAATTGTGTTTTAGTAAATTGTTCATCTAGATATAATTCTGTTAATTTTATATCATTTGAAATATCTAATATTTTTCTAACAGCACCTGAATCATATTGAACAGATTTCAGATCATTTAAAACAGCTTTTACAATATTATTATAACTATGTAATAATGTATTAGGTGTGTATATTAGTTTTGTATTAGCTATTTCATATTCTGCTACTTTAGAGAAATCTTGTTGGTATTTTACATCCAATGTTTGAGATGAATTATCTGAATAATGTAGTAATAGTTTATTAATAGTAGCTTTATTTTTATTAATATCTGTGATTACTTCTTTGTCATGCAGCGGAACTACAGACACAAGATCTTTAGTATATAAAGCATTATTAGTATCCACTAAATTACCATACTTGACTATTGTTTCTCTATTATAAAACGGTAGTAGTTTTTCTATATTCTTATATACTCTTAATCTAGAAATATCAGCATCTTTTAAGTTTCTATAATTCGTTTCATATTTAGAAGAGAAGTTAAAGTCTTCTATCTTAGTATTTGTCTTAGGAACAAGTTCAGTTTTCTTCTCAAGAACTTTATTATTTTCTAATACCATTCCTCTTTGTTCTTCTGAATCTCTGCTGAGTACTTCGTCATCTACTTGAACTACTTTTACTACTTTATTATTCTTATTACTATAAGTATTAGTTGCTCTTATACCTCTAAAGTCATAACCAGCAATAGCATTACCATTCGTTACATTAACATCACTTAAGACGTTTGTAAGGTTACCCGAGTTACTTACCTCTGAAGTTTCCTTATCCCAAAGATTACCTACAACTCCACCAACTTTACCAAAAGGCTTCACATTATTAAGATTACCTTCAGTATAACTATTACTAATCGTTGCTTTTTTATCAACAACACCTGCTATACCACCAACAACCTGATCTCCTGTATTAGCATTCGTAGCCATATCAATAGATGAAACTGATCTATCGATTAAAGCACCAGTACCTGAAAGTTTACCAACTAAACCACCTATTTGATAAGTAGCCCTTGTGTCATAAGTATTAGTTATTCTACCAGTATAACTACTATTCAAGATTTTAGAATCGGTAACTTGAGAAACTAAACCACCAATGCTATGTTCACCAGCAATTACACCAGATGAATGAACATTAGTAATGTTAGTACCATTTTTCGCCTCTTTAGCAATTGTGGCAGCATCTTCTTTAGAAGAAACATTTGCATCTTTTATTGAAAGATCTTTAATAGTAGCATGGTTTAAAACACTAAATAACGGTTTTTTCAGGTTATATATAGCATAGTTCTTACCATTGGTTGCTCCTATTAATGTACCACTAAACTCTTTATTAATATAGCTTTCTTGACCATCTGGAAGTTCTACTTCACGAGCATCCATAGTTGCTCCTAGAGTATATGTACCATGTGGATTAATATTCATAGCATCTACCAGATTTTTAAATGATGTATAAACTCCATTTTCACTTCTTACCGTCTTAGGTAGGTAGTAAGTATAATTTTCTAAAGTACTATTGTTTTCGTGTTGAATTAAATCAGTAGCTTGTCCTACGATTTTGTAAACATCTTGATTATCTTTTCTAGCACTCTCAATACTCTTAACTGGTAACATAACATCTTTAAAGTTCTCTGATTTTACTTTCATAAAGTAATTTGTTGGATTAGATGGAACACTAGCAAGTGAAGTTACATGTCGATACTTATTATTTTCTATAGTATA
Source organism: Gemella sp. 27098_8_149 (assembly GCF_041433745.1). NCBI lineage: Bacteria > Bacillati > Bacillota > Bacilli > Caryophanales > Gemellaceae > Gemella > Gemella sp. 27098_8_149. The sequence continues at coordinate 164,520 of NZ_JAPWCB010000001.1, forward strand.
CAATTCCACATTAGAAATATTTCTAAGTTCTAATTTCTTATCAACTTGCTTATCTTCTTTTATATCGTCTTTTTTCTCATCTTTATGACGCTCTAAAGCATCATAGTTAGGTGTAATTTCTTTACCTTTTATTATACTTCTAATCCAATCTAATTGTGTTGGAGAAAGTATTAATCCACCTGAACGGTTCTCGGCACCATTTTGATGAAGTCCGATCACTTCTCCTTTAGAGTTAAAGATTCCTCCACCACTCATACCAGCTTTTCCACCTTTGTACTGAACACCATAAGTATTATTCGCGTATTTTTGTTTCATTTCAACAGTAGTATCTTTTAAGTGAGTATACTCTCCTCTAGGATATCCATAAACATTTAACTTATCATTAACATTTACTTTCGAGTAATTTTCTACTAAGTTCGCATGTTGTCTTCTTGTAGATTGAGGTAATGTAATAACTGCTAAATCGTAGATGAATCCTTTTGGATAATCTTTTTTATTATAAAAGTGAATATCATCTGAAGTAAATGAACCTTTTTCCCCATCTGGTGTTTGCCATTCATATGTATTTTTAGCCTTATCTCCTCTAAATTCTCCCTTACTGTTATCTGAAGAATTATTAATGAAATTGTGTGCTACTGTTAACAATACATTAGGCGCAATAAATGTAGCTGAACCAGTTCCAGATAATGCTTGATTACCTTTAACAAAATTCATTCTAAGCAGTGCACTAGAATTTTTTTGGACATTATTTACTTCTGTTTCATTGTTAGTTTCTACTGTAGGTTTTGGACTTTCTGTTTTCAGCGGTTCGATTTTTCCAGTATATTCCTTCGGTAGCTCTACTTTCTCTGGCTCGACTATTGCACCAGCTTGTACTCCTGTGTATTCCTTCGGCGGTTGTACCTTTTCTGGTTCCACTATCGCTCCAGCCTGTATTCCTGTGTATTCTTTCGGTGCTTCTACCTTTTCTGGTTCCACTATCGCTCCAGCTTGCACTCCTGTGTATTCCTTCGGCGCTTCCACTTTTTCTGGTTCTACTATTGATCCGGCCTGTACTCCTGTGTATTCTTTCGGTGGCTCTACCTTTTCCGGTTCTACCAGAGCACCAGAAGTGACTCCACCATATTGAGGCTCTACTTTTTCTGGTTCTACTATTGCTCCAGCTTGTACTCCTGTGTACTCTTTCGGTGCTTCTGCTGTAGCTGGTTCTACTATCGCTCCAGCTTGCACTCCTGTGTATTCTTTCGGTGCTTCTGCTGTTGCTGGTTCTACTATCGCTCCAGCTTGTACTCCTGTGTACTCTTTCGGTGCTTCTGCTGTAGCTGGTTCGACTATCGCTCCAGCTTGTACTCCTGTGTACTCATTCGCTGCTTCTGCTGTTGCTGGTTCGACTACCGCTCCGGCTTGTACTCCTGTGTACTCTGGCTTAACTTCTACTGCAGGTTTTACAAGTTTTTCACCCTTAGTAACAACATTACTTACTGCTTTTTTTGTTCCTTTTTCAACTACTTCTGAAATCGGATCTTCTGTTTTTGTAGAAAGTAACTCTCTAGAAACTTCTTTCCCCTCTACGGTAAACACCCTTACAACTTCAGTTTTCTTACCTGCTTTTCCTTGTTGTTTTACTCTTGTTGTTCCTTCAGGTAGTTCTGCATTATATTCTATAGTTTGACTATAATGTAATGGTGTTTCTATTTTTTTATCTGAGTATAGTAATTCAGGTCTAGTCAGTATTCCAGCTAACACCTCATCTTGTGGATTTACAGTATTCACACCCTGTACTTTTTTCTCATCTTTTTTATTAATATTTTCTTTTAATTTCTTATCTTCTTTTTTATCTGAAATTTTTAGTGTTGTTTTATTTTCTTGTTTATTTTCTATTACATTTTTATTTGTATTTTCTTTTAATTCTGGTTGTTTTTTATTATATTGTTGCGAAGCAATATGTTCTTTAACTTCTTCATTTTCTTTTTTAGTCGCATCTTCATTTTTAATAAATCCGACAAAGCTATATCCAGGAATTAAAGAAATTTCTGGCAACTTATCTCCTACTTTTAAATTATAATCCATGTTATAGACTGATAACTGTAAATCCTCCATGGCTCTAACAGGCAACTCTAGAGTAGTTGCACCTAGACTCGTTACTAAAAGGATTGATAGTATTTTACGTGATTTATTTTTACCTTTTGCTACAACGACTACTACCAGACCAAGCATACCGCCTAGAAGCATACTTCCTATTCCATAATTTAAACCTGTATTTGGTAATTTGTTCAGATGTGTTGTTTTAGTTGGTTTAAATACTAAGTAATATGTTTCTTCTGTACTATTTACAACGCTTGGTACTTCTTTTCTTATTAATTCCTTTTCTTTATCAGTAAGATTGTCTTCTCCTACATATTTATAGTGAACAATTGCATTATCTGCTGCCTTCACTACATAATCTTCAGGTTGAACAGTCGACACTAAGAAAAAAGATCCTATTGTCATCGAACAAACTCCAACAGTCAATTTTCTTAACGAAAACTTATTATATTTTTCCCCTAAATATTTTCTCAACTTTATATCCTTCTTTCATATATGATACTAAGATTAATTTCGTCTATAATTAATACATTAATTGTAAGCTTTTTCTTCGTCAAATGCAAGAAATTCAGACAGAATATTATATAGTTAAGTATAGTAAATTATCTAATATTTTTAAGTCAATTTTTTAAAATAATTAAAATATTTAACACTTTAAATTTATGTTAACCGTTACTAGATATAACTAATTTTTATCCTCATAAAAAAACTGGAAGCAAATTTATTCACTTCCAGTTTAAAATTTATTTATTTAACATACCTGCTTGAAGTTGGTACATTTTGTAATAATTACCTTTTAACGCTATTAATTCATCATGTGTTCCAGATTCAATAATCTCACCTTTATCTAGTACGTAGATACAGTTAGAATCTTGAATCGTAGATAATCTATGAGCAATAGCTATCGTTGTTCTACCTTTTCTCATTTTTTCAAGAGAATGTTGGATCAACTCTTCTGTTTCAGAGTCGATATTTGCAGTAGCTTCATCAAGAATCAGGATCTTCGGCTTGCTTGCTATAGTTCTAGCAAATGTTAGAAGTTGTCTTTCTCCAGATGAGAACGTTGAACCTCTTTCTGTAACTACACTATCATACTTATCTTCTAATTTATCGATAAAATTATGCGCATCAACAAACTTCGCCGCTTCAATAACATCTTCTCTTGTTAAACTTTCATTATACATCTTAATATTAGACTCTACAGTTCCATGATATAAGAATGGATCTTGAAGCACTAGTCCAACACTATTTCTTAATTCCTTAGAACTATAATCTTTAATATTAACTCCATCGATTAAGATTTCTCCTCTATCATAATCATAGAATCTTAGGAATAGATTCATAATAGAAGATTTACCGGAACCAGTAGCTCCAACAAACGCTATACTCTCTCCATTTTTAACACTAAATGAAATATTTTTAAGAACATCTCGTTTACCATCGTAAGAGAAGCTAACATTTTTAAACTCGATATCACCACGAGAAATTTTATAATCACTCTCTTTTTGCTCAGGCTCATACTCCTCATTATCTATAAGTGTGAAAACACGTCCCGCAGAAATTATCGAAGTTTGAAGAATTGAGAAGTTTTGCATAAGTTCAATTAATGGATTGAATAACTGATTCGTATATTGAATGAACGCATAAATTATACCAGCTGTAAACCCAGCACTTTCAAAACTTAGTCCAAAATACATTACGATAACACCATACGCTAATACTTTAAATAAAGCCATAGCTGGTCTTAATAATAAACTATCAACTTTTAATGATTTAGTGTAATAACGAAGGTGTTCATTATTAACCTCTCCAAATTCATCAATTAGACGTTGTTCCTGATTAAATGCTTGGATAATCTTCATACCTTCAATTGATTCAGATAATTTAGTATTCATTTCACTAATTTTCGCACGAGAAATTTCTACTAATCTACTAGAAAGCTTCTGGTATAAGTATACCGAACCAACCATTACAGGAATAAAAAGTATCATGTAAATTGTTAATTGCCAACTTAGAGCAATCATCGCAGAAAGTGTTACTACAAACATAAGTATAGTATTTAAGAAACTTGAGAAAATTGTTCCAAACATATCCGCAACAGCCTGTGTATCATTAGTTAATCTTGATACGACAGAACCAACCGGAGTCTTATCGAAGTAAGACATACCTAGTTTTTGCAAGTTAGCAAAACTATCATTTCGTAAATCTCTAACTATACTGTGCGCTACTTTTGCGAAGTAATATTCACCTAAAAATGTAAACACAACTCTTAGAATAAATAATCCAAAATAAATTATTAATATATATAATCCAGCTTTAGCAATATTTTTTGTAATATAGTTATCAATATAATATTGAGCTAAAAGAGGAATTGCTGTTGCGACTATCGAAGTCATTAATATGAATAATAGTGCTAAAATCGATAATCCTTTATAGCGCAACATATAGCGCATTAATCTAAAAAACGTCTTACTTTTCGACATCTTCACTTCCTCCTTTCAAGCTTTCTTCCATTTGTTGGCTTTCATAAGTCTCTTTATACCAACCATTATTGGCGATAAGTTCATCATGAGTCCCTTTTTCAATAATCGTATTATCACCTAAAACAATTATTAAATCAGCTTCCACTACTGCAGAAAGTCTATGTGCAGTAATGATATTAGTTTGACCACTACGTTGTTCTTTCAAGTTCTCTAAAATCACGTGTTCAGTCTTAGCATCAACTGCAGATAATGAATCATCAAGTATTAAAATCTCAGGATTAATAATTAAAGCACGACTCATTGCTAAACGTTGTTTTTGACCACCTGAAAGACTAACACCTTTCTCACCGACAATCGTATCAAACTTCTCTGGCATCGCCATAATATCATCATACAAACCACAAATTTTAGTAATTTCTTCTACCTTCTTATCATCAATTAAAGGATTAGCAAAACGGATATTCTCTTTAATCGACATTGCAAATAGTACCTGATCTTGAGGTACATATCCGATAAGTTTTCTAAGGTCATTAATACTATATTCGGCAATATCTCTGTTGTTAAGCATAATATTACCAGATTTAATATTAAATTCTCTTAATAATAACCTTAATAATGTAGTTTTACCTGCTCCAGTAACACCTACGATACCAAGTGTTTGACCTTTTTCAATAGCGAACTTAATGTCTCTTAGGACGCTCTTACCTTCTTCAAATTCGAAGTTGTTGATATTATACTCAAGTCTACCATTTTCAGCTTTAACTTTACTATCTAAGTTAGTGTTTACCTCATTAACTTCAGCTAATAAACTCTCAATACGTTTATAAGATACTTCACCACGTTGTGATATATTATATAACCAACCAATCGCTTGAAGTGGCCATACTAACATATCAAGATAGGTCACGAAAGTAACTAACTCACCAACAGATAAATCACCATTAGAGATAAAAATTCCACCGAAGACAAGAGTAAGTGTATAAGATAATCCAACGAAGATTAATACCATTGGATCAAATAATGAGTTATACTTAGCAGCGATAACATTCTTACCAAATACTTTGTTATTAACTTCTCTAAAACTCTTTATCTCATCATTACCATAACCAAATGATTTAGTAACCTTTATCCCAGAAGCACTCTCTTGAACTTTATTGTTCAAGTCAGAAAATGACTCCTGTGCTTCCTCAAAACTCTCATAGTTTTTATCCCCAATATAATTAGTAGCATACGCTAAAAATGGTAAAGGAATAATAGCTATTAAAGTTAGCTTGAAATCAATTAAAAATATCATCGTAAATAATGTCACTAATGCTGTAATACTTGCATCAACCGCTGACATTACTCCACCACCAGCAACCATCGCTACAGAGTTTATATCATTCGTTGCATGGGCCATTAAATCACCTGTACGGTATTTTTGGAAGAACGATGGAGACATCTTAGTAAAGTGTTCAAATAATCTTGACCTTAAGATTCTTCCTAAGTTATATGCTGCTCCAAAAATATAAACACGCCAAACATAACGAAGTGCATACATCGCTAGTGCCGCTAGTACAAGATAACCAACATTTAAGAATAACTCTCCATTAGTTAAATTTCCAGCCTCAATTTTATCAATAACAGTCCCGATAACTTTCGGTGGAATTAAGTTGAAAATACTTACTAAGATAAGGGCAATTATTCCAATAAGATAACGTCTTTTTTCTAGCTTCATAAACCAAGCTAATTTTCTAAATAAATACATCTACACATCACCTAACCTTTCTCCTAATTTTGAAAATACTTCTCCGATTTTACCATTAATTACTAGATCAGCCATATTGTCCTGAGGAGTAGACGATTTATTAATAACAACTAAATGTTTTCCTCTAAAATAATGCAAAAGATTTGCAGCTGGATAAACACTTAATGAAGTTCCTCCGATAATCAGCACATCAGCTCTTTCAATAAAGCTAATCGCAGCGTTAAATACCGTCATATCTAATTCTTCTTCATATAATGTAACATACGGTTTAATAATTCCACCACATTTATCACAACTCGGTATTTCTTCAGTTTTAGCTAAGAAATCTTCTAAGTTGTAAAAACTTTTACACTTAGTACAATAGTTAGCATCAACACTTCCATGAAGTTTCAAAACATTTTTACTACCTGCTTGTTCATGTAAAGTATCAATATTTTGTGTAATTACCGCTTTAAGTTTTCCTTGTTTTTCTAAATCAGCTAAATAAAAATGAGCTCTATTCGGTTTAGCATCAGGATAAACTAGATGCTTTTGATAAAAATCAAAGAAATCAATAGGATACTTCACAAACATCGTTCTAGAAACAAGTTGTTCCGGAGTAAAGTGACGATTTAGTTTAACATTAAACACACCATTCGCACTTCTAAAATCTGGAATATCAGATTCAGTAGAAACACCTGCTCCACCAAAAAAGACAATATTATCATTTGATTCTATTATTTCTCTTAGTTTCTCTATATTATTCATAATACTTACCTCCTTATAAAATATTATAAAAGCCATGAAAAGAAGGAAACCTTTATATAAGTCTCCTTCTTTCAATTAACTACTAATTAGTTTCTTTATCTTTTTGAGCTTTTAACTCTTTAATACGTTGCTTACGCTCTTCGATACGAGCTTTTTTCTCTTCACGAGATGCACTCTTAACAGGACCACGAGCGATATGTTCTTTACTATCGTTAGTTACAAGGTTAGTTGGTTCTTGTTTCATTTCGATTTCTTCATGACGTTCTACTCTAATACGCATTAAGTTAGTAACAACTTCTACCTGAATATCATCGATCATGTCCTCGAACATTTGGTAACCTTCTGTTTTGTACTCACGAAGTGGATCAATTTGTCCATAAGAACGAAGGAAAATCCCTTTTCTAAGTTGATCCATTTGGTCGATGTGATCAGTCCACCTATCATCGATAGCGTTAAGAAGAATGTATTTCTCGAATGAATTCATAGTTTCATCACCAAGTAACTCACGTTTCTCAGCTAACTCAAGATTAATTCTGTGTAATACAAGCTCACGAATTTCATCATCAGACATAACATCTGAGTATTCACTTTCAGTAATAGGTTTTTGACCTAAGAACTTCTCATTAAGTGATTTGATGATTTCTTCAGTTTCTTCTTTTTCACTGTGTGCTTCTAAGTTTTCAGTGATAAATGCCATAGTTTTATCTACTGCTTCACCAATCATCTCTTGAATAATATCAGTAACTACATCATTTTCTAACACTTCATTTCTTTCAGCGTACATGATTTCACGTTGTTTACGTAATACATCATCATATTGAAGTACTTGTTTACGTGAGTCATAGTTATTACCTTCAACACGTTTTTGAGCACTTTCAACAGATCTACTAACCATTCTACTTTCAAGTGGTGTATCAACATCTTTACCCATGATTTTTTGTAATCTATCAGCTCCGAAACGAACCATAAGTTCATCTTCTAGAGATAGATAGAATCTACTGTAACCTGGATCCCCTTGACGTCCTGAACGACCACGTAATTGGTTGTCAATACGACGAGATTCGTGACGTTCTGTACCGATAACGGCAAGACCACCTAATTCACGAACACCTTCTCCAAGTTTAATATCCGTACCACGACCAGCCATGTTAGTCGCGATAGTTACTGAACCACGTTGTCCAGCTTGTTTAATAATTTCAGCTTCACTTTCATTTTGCTTAGCATTAAGTACTTTATGAGGAACACCGTATTTGTATAGTAATTTAGATACTAATTCACTCGTTTCGATAGAAACAGTACCTAAAAGAACTGGTTGTCCTTTGTCATAACGTTCTTTAACTTCTTGAGCTACTGCATTGAACTTAGCTTCCATATTTGAGTAAATGAAGTCTGGTGCATCAATCCTTTGGATTGGTCTGTTCGTAGGAATTGTAGTTACAAACATATTATAAATATTTCTAAATTCTTCTTCCTCTGTTTTACCAGTACCTGTCATACCACTAAGTTTTTTATACATTCTGAAGAAGTTTTGGAATGTAATAGTCGCCATTGTTTTACTTTCTTTTTGAATCGGCACACCTTCTTTAGCTTCGATAGCTTGGTGTAAACCTTCAGAAAAACGACGACCAGGCATTGTACGACCTGTAAATTGGTCAACGATTAAAATTTCTCCATCTTCAGCAACTACGTAGTCAACATCTAGTGCCATTGTATAGTTAGCTTTTAATGCTTGGTTAATGTGGTGAGTTAAATCAACATTTTTTAGATCATAAAGATTTTTTAATCCAAAGTAACTTTCCGCTTTATCAATACCATTTTCAGAAAGTTGGATAGCTTTAGTTTTAATATCTAAAGTATAGTCCCCATCACTACCATCTTCTTCCTCTGCTTTTTTCAGAGTTTTAACGAAAGCATTCGCAACTTGGTATAATGAAGTCGATTCTTGACCTTCACCAGAAATAATAAGTGGTGTACGTGCTTCATCGATAAGTACTGAGTCAACCTCATCGATTACAGCATAGTTTAATGGACGTTGAACACGTGCTTCAACTGTTTTAACCATGTTATCTCTTAAGTAGTCAAATCCTAACTCGTTATTCGTTGAATATGTAATATCAGCATTATATGCTGCTCTTTTCTCTTCAGAGTTTAAAGAGTTTAAGTTAAGACCTACAGAAAGTCCCATGTAGTTATAGAAAACTCCCATCTCTTGAGCGTCACGTTGAGATAAGTATTCGTTAACTGTAACAACGTGTACACCTTCACCTGCTAATGCGTTTAAGTATACTGGCATTGTCGCAGTAAGAGTTTTACCTTCCCCTGTTCTCATCTCCGCGATATCACCACGGTGAAGTGCGATACCACCCATGATTTGAACTTTATATGGTTTCATTCCTAGAGAACGTAATGCACCCTCACGAGCTGCAGCGAACGCATCTACTAAAATTTTATCTAATATATCCGGTGTATCTTTACCTTTTTCTTTTTGTTCCTGGATATAAGCTTTAAATTCTTCTGTTTTATTTACTAATTCTTCATCGCTAAGATTTGAATATTCTTCATCTTTAGCTAATACTTTGTCAGCTAATTTTGATAAGCTTTTTACTTCTCTTTTATTAGCATCAAATATTTTTCCTAAAATAGCCATTAACATTTTCCTTCCGACATATTTTTCTATTAAATGATTTTATAATCATATTATAATTCATCTCTTAATTATAACATTCATTTATCTTTAAAGCAACCACAATAACACGATTTTAAGTTGATATTAACTACGTTTATTATCCAACTAAGAAAGCTAAATGAATTTATATATTTTTTGATTTTAAAGTAAAAAATAATAGAATAGACTCTAAAATTTGATTATATAATAATCTCATTTTAAAGCCATTCTATCCGCATATTATTATTATTATTTAAATCATTACAGTTTTAACATTATTAATCATCGCCAATAAATCATTCGAAATTTTATGGAAATAAATGCTATTGCTTACCAACAATTTAGATAATTGGTTAACCGTCGTTGGCATTTTTTCTAATATCTCATCTCTCATAACCTCAGTCATTAGAGAAGATGAAGTAACTCCTAATTTTTCAGATTTTCTCTCCAGATACTTTTTCAATACATCTTTGAATTCAGATATCGATATTTTCGAACCATTTAATTCACTTTTTACATTCTTTAATACATTTTTCTCAGCAATTTTTTCTAATGCTTTTTTCTCATTGATATTTTTTTCTAATAATAATCTAAGTTCATACTCTTCCCATTTCACTGTATCCTCTTCTATATAATCATTATTTTTTATATCAGGATTAATTAAACTATTCTTTATTTTCTCAATTTCTTCCTCAGTATATATTTCTTTTAAATCTTTTTCTTTTTCTCTAATAAGACTATTTAAACGATCTAGATTAATTACATCAATTCCTCTTAATGCATCCTTGTCTTCTATTTCTATTCCAGTTTCCTCATTCGCATAAACTACTATAGGATACATCTCTTTAATTTCTACTCCCAAATCTAATTGTTCTAAAATCATTTTTTGTCGTTCAATTTGATTTAAAACACTAAAAGTTATATTCTTCTTACCTTCATTTATAAGATAAAAACTCCCTGTTTTATCAATTTTAACATTAAACTTTGTATTTTTACATTCAATTAAATACATAGCTTTCTTAGTTAATATAACAAAGTCAATCTGGCACTGAAATTCACCAATATTAATAGAGATATCTTTAAAAATGTGCATAGGATAAAAACTATACTTCAGCTCATCTAGTACTTTATTTTCACCAATTTCACCTATTTTATATAGTAAAATTTGATAGTTAATAGCATTGTTTTTTAAGGGTGAAGTCTCTGTTTTTTGCTTCTCCATTAGTTTTCTAACACTATAGTTCAACATATCATTCGCTCTAAAAATTTCTATTCTTTCACCATTAGGTAAAGCAACATATTCTGTTTTTTTACTACTTATAATATCGTTTATCTCTTTCAAAGTATCATCTATTACATAATCTTTATTTGTACTATCCTCGTCCAATAACAATTCTCGAGATAGTTTATTCTCGTTACAAGAGTCGCCACCATCATTAATAATTTTAATATTCTTTAAAAATATACCTTCATTTTTCAATTGATTGTTGGTCATATTTTTATAAAAAGGTCCCTTAATTTCAAAACTACAACAATGTTTACAAAAACGATAATCTCCCCAAATAAAGTCCACCCAATCTAAAGAAGGTTTATTAGTAGATTTTTTCAATGTTCTACAAGATACTTCATGTATCAAACCGCTCTCCATCTTACAAAAAGCACTAACTTCACTTCTACGTTCAAAATAAACCACAAGTCTTTCGAAAATTTGATAAAATATATCTACCGCATATCTAGGAACTCCCAAGTTATTTTTATCATACTCAATTTCAAATAGCTTCAATACTTTTTTCATAGAATATTTAATAGGATTATTACCATTTGTTAATCCTACTTTTATAAGTTTAGATTGAATAAATTCAAATTTATAATCACTAAGAAAAGAAAAATATTTATCTATTAATTCTTTCTTCTCCTTATACCAAACAAAAACTTTAACATCTATTTCTGATGGTATATTCTTAAAATAACTTTCTAGAGTATCCTCTAAATCGAACAAATATTCCCCAGATTCCATCTTTCGATGAAAATTTCTATCTTCTATGACTTCGAATCTATCAGTTATATTTATTCTTTTTAATGAAACAGAAACAACTTTCGTTACATCTGTTTCTACGATATCTAACAAAACAATATTTTTATCCATTCTCATTCATCCTTCTCGTTTATCTGTATTTCTTTAATAACACCTCCACTTTCGCCACATACAATTCTCGTACATTTTGAGGTGCTAATATTTCAATATCACTACCTAAAGAGAAAATCCAACCTAAGAAATGACTACTACACATAACTTCAACAGAAGTTTGAAATACATCATCTTTTTTATGAATAATAATATCTTTACCGAATCTATCGACGATTGCTCCAATTAATGATTCTTTAAACTCCAAAGTTACCCTTTCTAAAGTTCCACCATACATACCGAAGATTTTCTTCGAATAACTCGATATATCTTCTTTTTGGAATTTATCATGACCTAATCTGTCATTCTCAACAATCACAACATTTCTCATCTTATCAACACGATAATTTTTGATTAAATCTGTCTTAGCATCATAAGCAACCATATAATAATTCTCATCATTCCAGACTAGAGCGAATGGACTTACATTATAAACTTCACCATCTTTTCTATCTATCATCTGCTTCTTATGATTCCATTGCCAATAATTAAAATTAATTTGCTTATTTTCAGCAATCGCATTGTGAATCGCATCGACATTATAATAAATATTTTCATTAATATATTTATTCTCTTCGAAAGAATATACCTGTCTTTGTATTTTTTGCGCTTGTTTTTTGCTGGCTAATTTCTTAAGTTTTAAAATTAGATCACGTGATTTTTTCGCTGTTAGAAACTTACTAGCCTGTATAACATCGATTAGCATTTTAACCTCTGCAAGCTCAAATTCTCTCTCTACTAAAGCATAAGTATTTTCACGACCGTTCTTTTCAACTACGATATTAAATCCATAATCTTGTAGTAATTCTATATCTTTATATAGAGTTTTTCTCTCAACAACTATTTCTTTTTTCAAGAGTAAAGAAGTTAATTCTTTTACACTTAAATAAGTATTTTCATCGCTATAGTCTCTCAGTATTTCTAATAAGTACAATAGCTTTAATTTTTGATATCTTCCTTTTTCCATAAATTTTGCTCCTTATATACACTTATGTATATAATAACAACTATTTACGATTTTTTCTATCATTTTTATGATTATTTTCATCTCTTTTTAGTACTTCCGCAATAACTGAACCACCAGTAACAAAACATACTTTTACAGAGAACTTATCTCCTACTTTATCATAAATTCTTCCTGCACTTTTCGTACCTTTTGCGACAGTTCTGCAAGAATTTCCTACATAACCAACTTTACCAAAAGTCTTCATCATAACTTTTATAGCTTCTTCGTCATAATCATTATCAAACTCTTTCTCACAGCTTATAACATCTCCTACTTTAAAAACTGTTGTTCCAAAATAATGTTGCATCCCTGTTATTGTAATATAATCTTTTTCCATTTTAAATCACCTCTTCGTTTTGTGATTTAATTATAACAAGCTATCTGTCCATTTTTTTGGACTCATTATAAAAAATTGTAAAAAAAGAACTTAGATTAAAAATTAACCTAAGTTCCTTGTAAGAATATTATGTTACTTGTTTAAGATGCTAGCACAACGTGGGCATAAACCTTCTTCGTTTACTTCATCAACGATGTTCCAACAACGTTCACAACGGTGTCCTTCAGCTTTTGTTACTTTAACAGTAGCAAGATCATATGCTACACCATCGTTTTCTTTAACCTCTACTTTACTTACGATGAAGAATTGGTTTAAGTTAGCAACAGAGTTTAATAACTCAACTACCTCTGCATCATTGCTGTATACTTCAACAGCAGCTTCTAGAGATTTACCGATAACTTTTTCATTACGGCTTTCTTCTAATGCTTTATTCACATCATCACGAACTTCTAGAAGTTTATCCCATTTAGCTTCTAAAGCAGCGTCTTCAATTACGTTTTTAGCTGGGAAGTCAGTTAAGTGTACAGACTCAGCATCTTCGTATGGCATATTGTCATATACTTCTTCAGCTGTGAATGAAAGAATTGGAGCAAGTAATCTAACAGACTTACTTAATACTGTGTAAAGAACTGTTAACATACTTTGACGTTTGTGAGAATCTTCACCTTCGATGTAAAGGATATCTTTACCGTAGTCAAGGTAGAATGAAGATAATTCAACGTTAAAGAAGTTAATTAGTTCAGTAGTAATACTGTTGAATTGGTAGTTTTCGTAGTAGTCTAATACTTTTGCTACAACTTTTTCGAATTTAAGAACCATGTATTTGTCTAGTTCTTCAAGGTTTTCGTACGCAACTAAATCAGTTTTGTTGTTGAAGCTTCCGTTATATAAGTTTCCTAGTAAGAAACGGAAAGTATTTCTAATTTTTCTGTATGTTTCAGAAACTTGTTTTAAGATATCTTTAGAGATACGAACGTCTTGAGTGTAATCTACACTTGCAGTCCATAGACGGATAATCTCAGCACCTAATTCCTTACCTACATCATTAGGAGAAATAGTGTTACCTAATGATTTACTCATCTTATTACCATTACCGTCCATAACGAATCCAGCAGATACTAACTCTTTATATGGAGCTACTCCAGATACCGCTACAGAAGTGATAAGTGAAGAGTTGAACCATCCACGGTATTGGTCACTTCCTTCTAGATATAAATCAGCTGGGTATGTTAAATCTTCGCGGATTGCACAGCATCCTTGGTGAGATGTTCCAGAGTCAAACCAAACGTCCATGATGTCCATTTCTTTAGTGAATTCACCGTTTGGACTTCCTGGGTGAGTATAACCTTCTGGTAATAATTCCTTAGCGTCTTTGTAGAACCAAACATTTGATCCCTCTTCTTCAAAGATTTTCGCTACATGTTCGATTAATTCGATATCAAGGATAGCTTCTCCGTTTTCAGCGTAGAATACAGGGATTGGCACACCCCAAACACGTTGACGACTGATTACCCAGTCACCACGGTCACGAATCATGTTATATAATCTTGGTTTACCCCACTCACTGTAGAATTTAGTGTTATCTACAGCTTCAAGTAATTCACTACGGAATGCATCAACAGAACAGAACCATTGTGGTGTAGCTCTGAAGATAATTGGTTTTTTACTTCTCCAGTCATGTGGGTATGAGTGAGTAATATCTTCTTGTTTTAATAACGCTCCAGTTTCAGCTAAGTGAGCGATAATGTCTTTGTTCGCGTCGAATACGAATTTACCAGCGAATTGTCCAGCTTCTTCTGTAAGAACACCTTGGTTATCAACTGGTGATAATACTCCAAGTTTATATTGTAATTGACCAACAAGATAGTCATCAACCCCGTGTCCAGGAGCCGTGTGTACTAAACCAGTCCCTGAATCAAGTGTTACATAATCAGCTAAGATTACTGTAGAAGTTCTATCTAAGAATGGGTGTTGACATAGTAAGTACTCTAAATCTTTACCTACTAATACTTCACCTGTTTCATAGTTTTCCCAACCGAATTTTTCAGCTAAGAATGCTACCCTTTCTTTAGCTACTAAGTAGCTTTCTCCGTTATATTTAACAACTTGGTATTCGAAATCTGGGTGAACAGCGATACCTAAGTTCGCAGGTAACGTCCAAGGAGTAGTTGTCCAGATAACAAACTTAGTTCCTTTTTCAACAGCACCATTTTCACTAACTAGATCAAATGCAACATAGATAGATGGTGAAGTGTGGTCGTGATACTCGATTTCAGCTTCAGCTAATGCAGATTCTGATGATGGTGACCAGTAGATAGGTTTTAATCCTTTGTAGATATATCCTTTGTCTACCATTTTACCAAATACACGGATTTGTTCCGCTTCAAATTTTGGATCTAAAGTTAAATATGGGTTATCCCAATCACCTAGTACTCCAAGTTTTTTGAAGTCAGCACGTTGTTTATCAACTTGTTTTAAAGCATAATCTTTACATTTATTTCTGAATTTGCTAGCTGGCATAGATTTTCTATCAACACCATTATTTACTAATACTTGCTCGATTGGAAGACCGTGAGTATCCCAACCTGGAACGTATGGTGAAACAAAACCATTCATATTTTTATATTTAACGATAAAGTCTTTTAAGATTTTGTTTAATGCGTGTCCAGTGTGGATGTTACCATTCGCATATGGAGGTCCATCGTGAAGTACGTATGAAGGTTTCCCAGCATTTTTTTCTAAAATTTTGTTGTATAAATCCATTTCTTCCCAACGTTTTAGGAATTCAGGTTCTTTGTTTGGAAGATTTCCACGCATTGGAAACTTCGTATTTGGCATTAATAATGTATCTTTTAATTCTACCATTTTTTCTCCTTTCAAAATAAAAAACTCTTAGTAAAAGTTATAGAGGGCGAAATGTATCCACGGTACCACCTCTTTTAACTCCTACCAAGAGCACTTGTTTGTTCTATTAAAATTATTACACAATAAAGTGATAACTCCTATGCTTCTATAAAACTTTCCACCAACCAGTTTCTCTCTAAAACTCCACATAGTCGTCTTGTCTTTATTTACGATAGATTTATTATATTACATTAAGAATAAACTTTCAAGCATTTTATGTGAATTTAACATAAAATTTTCTGAAAACATTTCCCTAATAATTTACTTTATCACTTTTTTTAAGCTTATATACTCTTTTATAGTTCTAATCAACTTTCATTTTAATCTTTTTAAAAAGTTTTATAAAAGTAGATAACTTAAAATTTTTTAAACAATATTCAATAAAAAAAGAATAGCACTCGCTCTCCAATGGGAATGCGATTACTACCCTTATTTGATACTATTATATCATATTTTTTTAAAAAAACAATAAGTTTAAAGATATCATTACTAAAAAATAAAAAAAGACATTGATCAATCCTCCAAAAAATGGGGGGAGGATATTCAATATCTCTTCGTTATCTATATTATTATAATCCTGGATTTAAAAAAAGTCAATGTTACTTCTGGTTATGATATGGTGTCTGCATGGACTTATATTAATATAATTATTACAAGAGATTATAATCTTATCATCGTACTATTGCATTATTTCTAAAGCTTTAAGTTATTCTTTATCTCATAGACTAGAGATTAATTTTTCAAAAATCATCTCTAATTCAGAGTTATTGTAAGTGCTTGTTACTTAATTTTATTGTTTTCTAATTTATATAAAAATAAACCTATTAAAACAGAAATAAAGCTTATTAAAAAAACAAGCATAAGTAAATTCATATTTTCTTCAGTAATTTCAAAATTTTCATACCTGATGTTTAAATTATTACTCGTAATAAATTGTCCCAGCGCCTGAAGTATCGTTAAATAAATTAAGTAAAATTGAATAAAATTTTCACAAATAGAAATGATATTATCACCTACACTAAACCTCTTTAAAAACAGGCTATTCAATATATACACTATGATTCCATCTAAAATTGAAATAATAAAAAAAATAATGAAAATTTTGTTAACATCCTTAAATAGGCAATTATATAATGTTAGTAAAAAAATAAAAACAATTGCCCCTGTACATGATTCAATTATTGATAGTAAAAATCCAAAAACGATATTTAAGTTTATTCCATTCTTTGGAATATATTTTCTATTTCTTTTTAGATCGTTTTTAAGAACAGATTTATATAAAAATAAAGAAACTATTGAACCTGAAATTAATAAAATTAGAATTTTATACCCCTCCTTTTCCTCCTACTATAACATTATACCATTATTTATAAAAAATTTATATTTTAATTCGAAAAATAAATAATAAAAACAAGCCATCACGAACTTTATTTTTACGATTTCTAAACTAAAAAGTGATAAATACTATGTACTATTTTTCTATGCAATTTTAAAAGAATAATAAAAAGTAACCTAAAATTAATTAACAATAAATCTTTATTTTAAGTTACTTCTTTTATTTATTTTTTATCCTCTAAAATAATTCTTAATTGCTTCAGAGCCATATTGTAAGATTTGTTTTTGTGTCAGAGATGCAGTCACATTAACATTTCCACCAGACACTTCCACATTATCAATCATAACTGGAACATCAAGCGATTTGATTTTAATTGTATTTCCACTTACTCCAACTCCAGTCCCTGTTAGTGCTTCTTTTAAATATTTTTCCAAAGCAAAATCAGGAATTGGAACTTTACCGATTTTAGCATCTTCTAGTATTAAGTCCACAGAATTATTAGCACCTACTACTTTAACATTAGTATTGATTATAGTATCCCAAAGTCCTAGTTTAACTGGTAACTTCGCTTCAATATGATTTCCAACTAATTTATAACTTCCGTTTAATAATTCTGAATCCTTTTCAACTGCGTTTTTAAAGATTGATAAAAATGTATCATTATCAATTTTTAGTGACGTAGACACTTTTGAATTAGCATAACTAATATTAGAAAGGAAGTCTCCATTCAAATCTTTTAATTTAGTCGTTGCTTGAACATTTGCTAGTTTTTCTGAATTTTTAATGTTATTATCTGGTGTTAAGGCATATGTTATACCACCACCAAAAAGAGCTAATACTATTAATAGCGATAGTAGTTTTCTTAAAGCTTTCATCTTGTAAAACTCCTTAGTTATTTTAAATTACATTATACTATAATATACCGAACTATACAAATCAAACTAAACCAACCATTTTCTTTATAAATATATATCACTTCATGATTATATTTAATTTTAATCCTTTCCAATTATAATATTTAATAAGTCACTTGAAAAATCCTTTAATATATGTTAGTATATTTCAATACTTGAAAGGAGAAGGATAATTATGAATACAAAATTTTTCAAAATACTTAGTTGGGTAGCAACATTCACAGCTATGCTAATGTATATATCATATATACCACAAATTTCAGGAAATATACACGGTCATAAAGGAGACTTTATTCAACCTTTCGTTGCAGGAATAAACTGTACTCTTTGGGTACTTTATGGTCTACTAGGAGAAAAACGTGATTGGCCAATAGTTATAGCCAACTCACCAGGCATAATTTTTGGATTTACAGCTGCATTTACGGCTCTATAATATTAATAATAAACTGGCTTTATTTTAAGTCAGTTTTTTTAATTTTTTCCTAATTTATTATTTCAAAACTAGTAAATTTTAATGTACAAAATATATATTTTACGTTATAATGATTAGTAACCTTTTTAGGGTATGAATACATAAAGGAGATGAAGTTTATGAAAGAAAAAATTACTATTAAAAATTTCACTATGAACATCCTTAATGGTATCGCATTAGGAACTGTTCTATGTTTAGTACCAGGTGCCTTACTTGGTGAATTGCTTAAATATATAGGAAAGCTATATCCATCACTTGCGTTTTTATCATTATCAATAACTATTTCCAATGCCATGATAGGATTGGCTTCAGGAATAATAATCGGATTATTCTTTAAATTCACACCCGTACAGAGTGTTTCAATTGGATTAGCTACATTATTTGCTGGTGGATCAATAATACCAACACCAGATAAGACAGGACTTATGCTAAAAGGTTCTGGAGATATCGTAACGATGATTTTTACAGCTGCACTTGCTACAGCTTTTATACTTCTAATAGGAGATAAAGCTAAAAACTATGCAGTAATTATACTACCACCACTTACATTGGTAATTATCGGAGGTATCGGTAGATTCACACTTCCATTTTTCTCAGGTGCAACAAAATTACTTGGAGATGGAATTAAACATTTACTTACATTGCAACCAATTATCCTTACTATTCTAATCGCGATTATTTTTGCATGCCTTGTAGTATCACCTATTACATCAGTTGGAGTTGCTCTAGCAATTAATATAGAAGGTATTGCCTCAGGTGCTGCAAACCTTGGAATTTGTGCATGTGGATTTACACTTGCAATTGCAGGTTGGGCTGTTAACTCTAAAGGAGTTTGCTTCGCACACTTTATCGGTTCACCGAAGATTTCTATGGCAAATATTTTCGCCAAACCGAAAATTATGTTACCAGTTCTTTGTAGCGCAGCTGTCTCTGGAGTTTTCGCTGCCATATTAAATATCCAAGGAACACCAATGAGTGCCGGCTTTGGATTCAGTGGTCTAGTTGGACCATTAGCTCACCTTGCAACTACTGACGGAAGCACTTTAGAAATATTAAAAGCAGCTATCGTCTTCGTAGTAATTCCTGTAGTTTCTGGTTTCTTCTTTGTGAAATTATTCACAAAGATTGTACCTATTATTAAACCAGAGGATTACAAACTTAACTTATAATATAATATACACAGATGTGACTCGACAAATTTTTTTTTCTAAAATCGTGATGTTCGAGTCACTTTTTTTATAATATGTAATTCATTAAAGCCTTGCATAAATTAGTCGCATAACTTATAATTATAAAGTATTAATTTTTAAGATATAAAATATTATCGACATGTTAAAGGAGTAGCTATGCTAGATCTTATTCGAAATAGAAAATTCAATGTTTATAAAACTTTAAATATTGTGAATCCCTTAATCCCTATTGCTACTGATGAGATGTTCTTACGCACAGTATCTAATAGTGATGATTGTATATTACATTTATATACATTACCAAACTCTGCAATAATCGGTGCACCAGATACACGCGTACCATACTTTGAACAAGCGTTATTTGCATTTTATAGAAATAATATAATTCCAGCAGTAAGAAATATCGGTGGGCTTGGGATAATTTCAGATAAAGGAATTCTAAACTTATCAATCGTTATGAATAAACCAAAAGATAACTTTTCTATTAATGAAGGTTATGAACTTATGACATCATTTATAAAAGCAATTTTCCCAGAAGGTGCCGATAAAATCGAAGCGGTAGAAATAGCAAATTCATATTGTCCAGGGGATTATGACCTTAGTATTGATGGAAAAAAATTTGCTGGAATTGCTCAAAGAAAAATTAAAGAAGCGGTAGTAGTTTCAATCTACATAAGTATCTTCGGTGATCAACAAAAACGTGCAAACATCATGAAGGATTTCTATGAGATTGGAATTGATGATCAAGAAGTAAGATATAAGTATCCAAAAATTGATCCAGAATGTATGGAAACACTAGAAAATCTACTAAATAAAAAATTCACACTTGAAGATGTTTTTGAAAGAGTGGAAAAAGTACTTTATGGTTTAGACTGTGACCTAGAAAAAGGTGAATACACAGAAGCAATGGTAGAAGAATACAACTCAATCTTCGAACAAGCAAAAGAAAGAAACGAAAGTTACTTAGAAGGAAAATAAAAACTCAGAGATTGAGGAACCCTCAATTTAAAATAATATATACACAAAAAGCTAGTCAGAAATATTTCTAACTAGCTTTATTTTTTTCATAATATTCTATAATAAATGTAAAATTACATTGACCCAAAGCCAACTAAATGGCATAACTAATATCATAGCAGGCACCATATCTACTACTGGAAACATCTTAAGTTTCAATATTCTAAATCCTGCAGCAACCATTAAGAAACCACCACAAGCTTTAAAGTCATTAATCATTTCAGGTGTCGTTAATGGAACTATCAATCCTGCTGATAAAAATAAAAACGTAAAAATAACAAACTGTGGTACTGCTATCAGTGAAACAATATACCCAAGATTACAAGCAAAAATAGCAGCCGTAAAGAAATCTAGAATAGACTTCGTAATCAGTAGACTTGGATCTCCTGTGATTCCTTCACTAAGACTTCCATATATCCCCATTCCACTAGAACAAAACAGCACTATCACCGTTATTAATGTAGCTAAAAACTCCGTTTCCGACATAGAAGTATTAGGTTTAGGAACGACTTTCACCATAAGTTTTTGCATTTTTTGACAGGCTCTATAGACTAAGTCTCCAAGATTAAAAAACAAACCTACTAATGTCCCTATAATAATCCCGAATATTACCGCAGGCATATATTTCATAAGACCAATAGACGCTATTCCCATTCCCATCGAACAAAGACCAAATATCATATTCAGCTGTTCTTTATACTTTTCAGGTAATTTATCTCCTAACAACGCCCCTGCTATACCGCCTAAGAATATAGCAATCGTATTAATTATTATTCCTATTGGCATTCTATATATCCTTTCTCTTTAAACTCTCTATCATAAAGACACCTACATCTATAATAGGAAGGTTAGTAATTTTCTCAAGTTCTTTTTTGATATAAGGAAAATGAGTACATCCAAGAACAACTGCTTCTACATTCGTTAATTCAAAATAATTAAACAATTTTTTGAAGTTGAAATCTTCCACTATCTGTTCAGGTTTATTGCCCTCTTCAATCGCCTTAACAAGCTCCAACATCGATAATCCTAATACACGTAGACGCGGATTCGAGACATAAAGATTGTTCTCAACACCAGTAAGACCATGAGAGTTCGCAGCCATTACAGCCAGATACTTATACTCAAGCCCTAGATTTCTATACATTTGCATAGGAGTAATAATAGAAATATTCATTTTTTCTGCCAATCTATCAAAATCGACAACAGAACTAAGTGAGTTACAGTATACAAAAATTGCATCACAACCTTTCTCTTTTAGTTCACCAATAATTTTTACAATAATATTTTCACGTTCTTCGTCTTCTAAAGCTTGAAACGTAGTTTGTTCTACTGGATTATTAGAAATCGGTACTAATACTACATCATCATAACCATATGAATTTAGTAGCTCCGCACCTAATTTCGAATCAATCGGTGTTCCAGCCATAACCGCTATTTTCATTAAAATTCCTCCTACAACTTATCCATTTTTTTACAAAATCACACTTAATTATAAACTTCTCTTCGATGTTTAAAATTAATAGCGATTATAATAAGTCTATCATCTTCTATTCTTGTTATTAACCGATAATCCCCTATTCTGTATCTCCAGTAACCTTTTTTATTGCCTACTAGAGCTTTTCCATTATTGCGTGGATCATCAGTATTACTCAAATTTTTTTCAATCCAATTAAATAAAATCTTCAAAGTTTGTTTATCTAATTTCTTTAAATCTTTTTTTATCGCTTCATCAAAAACAATTTTATACATTATAGATCAAACTCTTTCTTTAAATCATCAAACTCTATTAGAGTTACCTCGCCTTTCTCCTCACGACTTTCGAAATCTTTTATAAGTTGAAGATCATACTCATCCTCAATCTTCTCAAGTGCAAGTTGCTTAATAGTAGTAGATAGTTTACCTCCGTATAAGCCTGAAATAGAATTAAAAATTTGTTCTTCCTCTTTATTTAGTCTTAATGTTAAAGTAGTCATTCTTCTCACCCTCTTAATGTGTTACTTTTGTATTACAATTATACACCTAAAAACAATAGTAATCAATAATAATCACTTAAAACTTAATACAAAAGAGACCCCAGGATTTCTCCTGAGGTCTATAGTTATTTGTGAACGATTCAACAATCCTGATTACAGATAAATCGAATTTATTGAGTCATCCACTTTATGGGGCTAAATCAATATATTATTTAATATCAATTTTCAATTCATCATCAACATAGTCTAAGTGGATTTCCATTCCATCTTCGATACCATGACGGATTAATTCAACTGAAAGTTTGTTTTCGATTTGACTTTGGATGAAGCGTTTAAGTGGACGAGCACCGAATTTCATATCGAATCCAGCAGTCGCTACCCAACTAGAAATATTATCAGTATAAGTTAAAGTAATATTTCTATTAGCGATACGCGCAACAAGTTCGTTAAGAAGTTTATTAGCGATACCTTTAATATTATCTTGTGTTAATGGTTTGAAGATAATTATATCATCCATACGGTTAAGAATTTCTGGTTTGAAGTATCCATAAAGTTGGTTAGTAACATTTTTACGAGTTTCTTCAGAAATCACACCGTCTTTTACTTCTTCTAATAGTTCTAATGAACCGATGTTAGAAGTCATGATAATAATTGTATTTTTGAAATCTACTACTACACCTTTAGAGTCAGTAAGTGTACCTTCATCAAGAAGTTGAAGTAAGATATTGAACACATCTGGGTGAGCTTTTTCAATTTCGTCCATTAAGATAATACTGTAAGGATTACGTCTTACACTTTCAGTAAGTTGTCCACCTTCTTCATAACCGATGTATCCTGGAGGGGCACCGATTAAACGGCTAACTGAGTGTTTTTCCATGTATTCACTCATATCGATACGCACGATGTTACGTTCATCATCGAATAAGTTAAGAGCTAATGCTTTAGCAAGCTCAGTTTTACCTACCCCAGTAGGACCTAAGAATAGGAAGCTACCGATCGGTCTGTTAGGGTCAGCAATACCCGCACGAGAACGTAAGATTGCATTAGTTACACTCTCTACAGCTTCATCTTGACCTATTACTTTTTCGTGAATAGTGTCAGCTAGGTGTAATAATTTTTCTTTCTCAGTTTCTACTAGACGAGTTACAGGAATACCAGTCATTTGACTTACGATAAATCCAATCTCATCTTCAGTAACTTCTTGTTTTAGAAGTTTATATTCTTCATGTTTAGATTTTTCTTCTAATTCTTCTAACTCTTGAGTTAATTTCGGTAAAGTAGAATATTGTAACTCAGAAGCTTTTTCTAAATCATAGCTATTTTGAGCTTGTTCTAACTCAACTTTAACTCTATCGATTTTTTCACGAAGATTTTTAACAGCTGATAATTTTTCTTTTTCACTATCAACTTGTAATTGAAGTTTATTTTGTTCTTCTTTTAGATTAGCTAACTCTTCTTTTAAGTTTTCTAAACGTCTTTTAGACACATCATCATTTTCACCACTTAAGGCTTTTTCTTCTATTTCAAGTTGCATAACTTTACGATTAATTGTATCTAATTCAGCTGGGTTAGAAGAGTTTTCAGTTTTAATAGTTGCACAAGCTTGGTCGATTAGATCGATAGCTTTGTCCGGTAAAAATCTATCAGTAATATATCTGTTAGATAATTCAGCAGCTTCTACAATCGCACGGTCAGAAATTTTCACACCGTGGTAAACTTCGAATCTTTCTTTAAGACCACGTAGAATTGAAATTGTATCTTCTACAGTAGGCTCTTTAACAAGAACTTTTTGGAAACGACGTTCTAATGCAGAATCTTTTTCGATATATTGACGATATTCATTAAGAGTTGTAGCACCGATACAGTGTAGTTCACCACGAGCAAGCATTGGTTTTAAGATATTACCAGCATCCATTGCTCCATCAGTTTTACCAGCACCAACAAGCATGTGAATTTCATCGATGAATAGAATGATTTTTCCTTCTTGTTCTTTAACTTCTTTTAATACAGCTTTTAGTCGTTCTTCGAACTCACCACGATATTTAGCTCCTGCGACTAAACTAGTAAGATCAAGTTCGAATACAGTTTTGTCTTTAAGACTTTCAGGTACGTCACCACGCACAATACGTTGAGCCAGTGCTTCAACAATCGCAGTTTTACCTACCCCAGGTTCCCCTATCAACACTGGATTATTTTTTGTTTTTCTTGATAAAATTCTAATTACATTTCTTATTTCTTCATCACGTCCTATTACAGGATCAATTTTACCACTACGTGCAGCTTCTACAAGATCACGACCATATTTCTCAAGAACTTCGTAGTTGTTTTCTGGATTTTCGTTCATAACTTTTTTACCTCCTCTGATATTATCGATAACCGCTACCAAATCTTTTAACGTAGTCACCTTATCGATATATTTTTTTACTATACTATTTTTCAAATAACTCGCAAGAACAATATGTTCACACGAAATAAATTTATCTTCATATTTCTCTTTATATTTATTAGCTTCTATTAATAAAGCATTCAAATCATTACTTAAGTAACTAGCGTAATTGATATTATCACCTTCTACACTATTTACCTTCGCAATCTCATTATCTAACTCATGAGTTAAATTCACCTTATCAACATTTACTCTTCCTAAAATATCACTATATAAATTACTACCAGTAAGAGCTGCTTTTAAGAACATCTCACTCGTAATACTTTGACTTTTTTTCTCAGTTGCAAATTCGGAAGATTTCGCTAAGATTTCTTTCACACTATTAGTAAAACTATTAATATCCATTGTAAATCTCCTTTGATTAAATTATTAGATCAAGAGGTATAATAATTCTTTGACTAGTATCTCTAATAATAAAAACACGAGATACAATCTTCAAAAGATACACTTAAATACTCAATAAACTAAAAGGCTTTATGGAGTATTTTAAGTTTTATCTTTTTGACCTTCTTTGACCTTAAATAAATTATAGCATGTTTGACCTTTTTTGACAATAGTTTTTTTGAAAAAAATAAATAAAGCTCACAAACCTTATATTGACAAGCTTTAAACAATATATTATACTTAATATTATCTTAGAGATATAAAAATATATGCTCTACTGGTAACTTTCTCAGAGAGATTAATTTCTGCTCTGCAAGACACTTATGAGATTTCATAGGTGTCTTTTTTTAGTAATAAAAAAAGCGTGAAATAAATCACGCATAGATTATATATTTTATTGTAAAGTAAACAATCAATAATTTTACGATTTACTAAAACATTAACTACAATTTTGCATTAGGATTCTCATTATTAAAAATTTCTATTAAATTCTCCATATCCTCTTTTGTTGCATAGCGTCTAACAAATGTTCTAGCAGCAGTTCTTCTATTATTCATTAAAGCACGTTCTTTATTTTTCTCATAATAAGCTTTACTTGCTTTCTTTTGTGCTTCAGACGTTTTTGATTCAGTCATTTTAGTTTCCTCCATTATTATATACTTTTACTATTTATTAAAGAAAAAATAATAAATAGATACTCCTATAATACAAGTTCCCAAGATACTTTGTAAAAATTCTTTTTTTGTACTTCTGCGAATTTCTATTTCTAATTTTCTTTTACCTAATTTATATTCTTTTTTCATAAATAATTAGCTCAACGGTAAAATAAGAGTGGTTCTCTCTTTATTATATATTTAAAATTATGATTGCATTCAGCAAACATAAACAATTGATTAATACATACCATTATTTTACCACTTTGCGTTCTCCTTTCTTATCCTTCCCTCATAATATAATACATGTATCAAGTTTTGTCAATCAGATTTATAAAAAAAGAGTGGCTCAATAGTCGTGATTCTAAAAAATCAATTTTATCGAGCCATCCCCAACGATAATTTATATTTATCTAAACATAATTTTCAAACTGAATTATTTTTATACCGTACCATCAGCAAACGGTACTATTTACAAACTGAATTACTTCTACCCCGCTCCATCAGTAAGCGGCACTATTTTCAAATTAGTAGGCTAATATTTTACATACAGTCAAACATTTTTTTTGCATATGATTCTATATCATTAGGATTTATCATATTGTATTTTTCTTTAACGTCTTTAAAATATTTTCCAATATATTCTTTTTTTATTATCTCAGTAGATGATTCCAATTCTGGAATTTCCCCTCTAGTTTCTAACCAAGGATATTCAGAATGTGTAAATTTTTCTAATACTTTTCCGCTATAGCAACAAAAATGTTTAACTACATTTTCTATAATTATTAATTCTGATGATGTAAATATAGTGTCTGAAACTTCTATTTTTGATTCAATAGGATCAAATTTAAAATGTTTATATTTAAAATAGACCTCGGGATATACCGGACCATGTGCCCACGCCTGGCAATCTTCTTCAAATAAGAATTTATCATTAAATGCATAATAAAATCCTTGTACATAATACAATGATTTTTGTAACGCTAAAGGCGTAATATCTCCACAACGATTTAAGATATAATTAATAACCATATTTATTTTTGATTCTTCATTTAAATTCCCTTCAAGAATTTTATCAACAGCTTTTTTACTTTTTTTATACGCTATTTCTGAAGATAATTTTTCTTTATTATTTTCTAAAATTTCACTATAAAATACTGGACTTTCGTAAATTTTATTTAGTATATCAGAATACTGTTTACTAGGAATATCCCCATTACAGTAACGTGAATAAGTTTGTTCACCCCATCCTAATAACAATGACAATGGACGCTTAGATATATTATACTTTTCACATATTCCTAATACTTTCTCTAAAGAGATGATACCGTTCTTTTCTCTATATACATCATATAAAGCCTTAAGATTATAATCATTTATACTATTCACAAAGATATCAGATTTACATTCTTTACATTTAGCAACTTTACCAGTGTAAGTATAAGTCTCACCCTTTATAGTTCCTATCATTTGTTCTTCAATAACATTATACTCAACATCATTTCTACAATTCTCACAAAAAACTTTTTCAAAAACCATATCCAAACTACCTCACATATTCCATATATTATACATCTTTTATATATTTAAATTACTTAAATGCATAATCTATCTTTTTATTGCATTTATGAAAGGAAATCACTATCGTTCGACTAGTATCTCCATAATCAATAATATTAAACTTTGTATAAATATCTACAACTTCTTCTACATCATCTATATTAAATAAACTTACTCTAGGGACAAAAACATACAACACTTCATGTTCATATCCAGCATTCGTATTTTGTAGAGAGTGACAAAAATCATCAACTTTAATATTTAATAATATTCTTTTTTGCTTGTCACTTCTAATATTATAATCGTTAACAAACGCGATATTTTCTTGCCTATTTTGATTAAACGAAATCGTGTATTTATTATATTTTATACATTCTTTTATTATACATAGAATATTTTCTATATCTTCTTTTGTATAATTTTGATTATAATTAGGATTCATATAATCACCTCTTTATACTATCATCATAACTAAAATTATGACTTTTGTCAATTAAAATTGTATCAATTAGTGCACTTTTTCCAGAGGAAATCATCCTTATTAGTTTCTCGTTATAAAAAACCGCTTATCCAGTATAAAACTACATAAGCGATTTTCTAATTTAATCTTATCCTTTATTCCTTCTCACTAACAAAACCATTTTTTTCTAATAGCTCTTTAGTTACTTTTTCTATTCCTGAAGGTTGTGCATAGAAGTCAGCGAATTTTTTAGTCCATGTTTTTGTCTCACGTGCTTCAGCGAACTCCACCATAGTTTGATGGTATTCTTTTAATACTTCTACATTTGATTTAGGGAATTCATTGTATCCTACATTAGCCGCGTCTGGTAATCTAGGTTTAACTTTTTCCGTTGATAACTCTTCATCTTTAACACCGATACTTAGTCCACATAGGAACAGAGCATTTTCCGGAATATTTAGTAATTCAGAAATCTTATCACCAAAACCTCTTACTCCACCACAATAAACAATTCCGTATCCTAAAGACTCAGCAGCTAATGCAGCATTCTGCATCGCAATACCAACATCTAAAGTACCGATAAGTAATGGCTCATATTGATTAGTAATATCAAACTCTCCACCTTCAATATCAAATGCTAATTTGATGTTAGTATAATCTAAACAATATAGTAAGAACGCAGCAGCATTTTCAATATGAGCTGCATTACCAGGTGCTTTATCACGGATTAAATTAGCAATTTGTTGTTTAGTTCCACCTGTTGTCACAATAATACTATAATGTTGACCATTCATCCAGCTAGATCCTTGTTTAGAACTAGCGATGATTTGCTCAAGATGTTCCTTAGGTAGTTCTTTCGCTTTTACAAAACTACGAGTCGTACGATGATCTAGCATCGTTTTAATTACTTCATTCATATGTTACCTCCGAAAATTTCTAGTAATAGTAACTTAATTATAACGTGAAAAAGAATAGAATGAAAGAAAATAGGCTGATTATACTCTATATTTTTAATCTTTATAAAAATACACTATATCCATTCCGTCTTTTATATTCTCAATCTCACCTGTTCTCTTATACCCCAACTTCTCATATAAATAAATATTACCTTGTTCTTGTAAAATTGTATCTAATTGCCAATGATGTGAACCATATATTTTTTCTACTTCTCTCATAGCAAGTTGAGCAAGTCCTTGATTTCTATATGCAGGCATAATCCAAATAGGAGCTATACGTTTCCTACTTCCATCTTTTCTATCCATTACTCTAACCGCTCCAACTCTTTCATTATTTCTAACAATAAAATAGTAACTAGTCCAAGGTTGTTTATATTTATTCAAAACATTCTCATAACTTTCTGTCGCTGGGCTCATATCATAATCCTGATATTTTTCTAACAAACTCTCAAATGCCTTTACTTGCATTTCCCATATTTCTTTTATATCGGATTCTTTTGCTTTTACTAATGCAATACTCATTTATTATTCCCTCAATTCTCTATTCACCAACTATAACACTATTCAAATCTTGAACAAAAGAATACATTATTTTAGATAACTACAATCCTCTTTTTTCCCATTCTTTTATAATTCTCTCTACCTCTTCATCTGTCCAACCATCAACAAATCTTGTTGCTCGTAATTCCTCATCTGAGAGATTTTCAATATCTGTAGGTTGATATTTATCTCCAAAAATTATCTCACTAAATTTTTTACCTTTATTTTTATCTTTTTCTGTCATAACCCTTACCTTCTTATTCATAAATTTTTAAACTAATATATTTATATGTTGAAATTTTACTACTATACTCGAAATTCACTTTAATCTAATCAAGTTTCAATGTAATATTAACACAAATTTTCAATACACCATACAAAAGCTTTAGCTACACGAATGTCTGAATTACTGAAATGACCACCTTTATTCCACTCTAATATTGTATTTATATTATCATTTTTTAATAGTTGTTCCTGTTTTCTAATATTATCTCCAACAGCAGACATTACTTTATTTTTCGTCTTCTCCTCAGTATCACCTAAACTTAGGTAAATAGTGTTGCTCAATGGCGTATTATTATTCATAAATTCATCCCAGCCATTAAACCAAACGGAAGGAGAAGCTGCAGCAATCCCTGAAAATGTTTTTGACTTATAAGCACTCCAAAGACTGAATAATCCTGCCAAAGAATAACCACCTAATATCACCTTCACATCATCAGAATAATCATATTTTTCTTTAACCGGTGGTATTAATCTACTTTCAATAAATTCTAAAGTATCTTTAGCACCCGAACCAAAAGATTTTTTTCCAAATGCTGGAGGTGCTTCCCAAGGAGAAAGTTCATTATTCCAATCCTCTATTTTAAAAGCAATAAGCGAGAAATGTTTGTCTGTATTATTTAAAATTTCTTCTACTTCATTATCCAATACTTCTATGTCATGTTCATCAACAGGTTGAATCAACAAGTATATAGCAGTATCAGTTATATACCCAATACACGATTTATTGTCTATTACAAAATTCTCTTTTCTATGCTTCATTAATTTCTCCTATAATAATTATTATTTTATGTTCTTATATATAATCAACAATAAAATAATTTATTTTCCTCTTAATCCATATTTTCCAATATTATCTCTTTAACAATTTTCAGATGTGCTTAAATTTTCTTAACATCCGTTTTTATATAATCAATCAACTCTTTACTAGATACGTGTTTTTTGATAAGTGCATAATCATAAACATCTTTTTTATCATACATCTTCCATTTCTTTCTTGATGCTGATTTTTCTAAAATTGGATTATCCTCTAGATTGAAATGATATAAACAAGTTTTAACTTTTATAATATCACATATTTTTTCTAAGTCACCTAATTTTTCCTTATCTTCAAGAGAAAAATTAACCTTATGTCTATACTGATTTCCTTGTATCTGAATATCAAATGATGACGTAGTACCTTTATTCTAAATCATTCTATAATAAATAATACAATTAATATTTTTTATTTTGATAATTACATGCTATAATAATTTTTTTTAATTTTCTGTCAATCTCCGCCTTGTTTCTAATAGTTAAAGTACCACCATGAAGAAATAACATTTCATGCTCGTCATCTTTATCACAAAGTAGTGGGCTGTACACTGCCACTTCACCTTCGTCTACATATATTTTTAATATATATGGATAGTCACAATATGCCCCAGCATCATTATTACCATATACTAATATATCTTTTAATAAAGTAGTACTCATAAATCCGTCTTCAACAAAGTCCCCATTTTTTTGTATGTTACTTATTATATTTTCAAACGTAGAAGAGTCCACTCCCCTGTATACTATGATATTATTATTCAATCTAGGTGCACATAATATCTCGTAAATAAGTTTATCTCCTAATCTAATATACATATCCTTATCTTCTATATCACATTCACTTCTTAATACACTATTTATATTTTGGTGTGTACTTCCACTATAAAGCTGTATCGCAGTTGCAAAATCGTTTAACATACTACGTTTATCAAACTTAAATGGTTTATTAATTAGAAACTGCTCTTGTATTGTTTTTAATTTATTTGCCCACTTACCATACAATTTTCCAGCCCAATCTTTAACTGTTTTTTCATCTGTAAATTCTGTATATTCTTTTCCATTATTTGAACTTATACTAATCCTATTTTTTAGAAAATTATTAATATGCTCTACTTGTTCATTTAAAGGCATCATACTATCTAAATTAAAACCATGATTACTATTCTTAGTGCTATTTTTACATTTATTAGGGCACACATGTTTGCTTTCACTTAATTTTTCATTTTTATCTTTTAATTTAAGATTCTCATTTTTTAAATTACGATTCTCATTTTTTAATTTTTTAAATTCTTGTTTACTTACTATAGTAAAACTAAAAATATTTATTATTTTATTTATTAATTTCATAAAAACTCCTTTTCTATAAATTGTTTAACAATAATTAATAATACATTCAAGTTCATAAGCTATAAAGTGCTCTATTCTATAACTTATCCTGCATAATATTTTTCTAAATTTAAATATATACTTAACCAATAAGACAAAATTAAACCTATATTATAAATTATTTTTACAAATTTGATTATACAATCTATCACAATAAAATAATTTATCTTCCTCTTAAACCATATTTTCCAATATAATCTCTTTAACAATTTTCAGATGTGCTTCAATTTTCTTAACATCCGTTTTTATATAATCAATCAGCTCATTACTAGATACATGTTTTTTTATAAGTGCATAATCATAAAAATCTCGTTTGTCATATGTCTTCCATTTCTTTCTTGAAGATGATTTTTGTAAAATTGGATTATCCTCTAGATTGAAATGATACAAACAAGTCTTCTCTTTTATACTATCGCATATTCTTTCTAAATCACCTAATTTAGCTTTATCTTCAAGAGAAAAATTAACCTTATGCCTATACTGATTCCATTGTATCTGAATATCAAAAGATGACGTAGTACCTTCGATAGGAAGATCAATACCAAAATGATGTCCTCCCCTTATTCTACCAGAGTATGTTTTATACCCTAAATCAGAAATCATATTCTGTAAATTCGCATAGTGAATCTTCTCAATAACCGATCTTAATCTCATACCATCAAGAACTTCATTATTAGACTCTTCTAAAAAGTATGATTCGCCATAACTTATCTTTTCAATAAACTTCTCTACATTCTTCATATATTCAATATAATCTAATAAGAATAATCTAAAAGTCTCATCTACTTTATTAAGCAAATCATTATAATACTCAATTAGCTCACCATAACTTCTTCTAAACCAACTTTCATGAAGCTCAAATCCAGGTTCAACTAAACTAAGTAGTATCCCTTTAGCACTAGAATCTTTTTCAGAATAACGAATTAATTGACCTTCATCAGGTAAAGACTTAACCTTATTCTCTATAAAAACAACATGAGTCAGTCCATCCTTATCAATAACTTCGATAGTTAAATCAATCGAATTCTTTTCTCTGTATACCTTCAAGTCCGTATATTTTTTATTAATATCAATAACATCACTAAAAAACTTATGATTAATAAATTGAGACTTCTCCAGTACAACAGCAAATAAATTACTGTGATATAATTCTAAATTACTAAGTGAAAGTTGATAATTCAGTGTATTTTCTATTTTATTCCTAAAAGTTAATAACTCATTATAATTTCCCATTTAATAATTCCTTTACAATGATAATTAATATAATCTATTTTGTTTTATTATAACATAAATAACAAGGGAATGTTTTTACAGAAAATTTCTCCAGTTACTCCTTCCTAAATTACCTTTCAATTAGATAGTTTTAGAAATAATCATAATGTTGTATAATATCTTCTCCATATGAATACAGTTTATTTAACACTATATTTTTAAATGCTTCTAATGTTATAGATTTTCCTATTCTAACAAATTCGTTTTTTATTTTTCTAAAAAATTTCTCATCACGAATTTTATTTAGAAATTTTTGCCCCTCAAGCGTTAAACCTCCCACATTAAAAATATAAATCTTTCCCTCAGAGTACTTAATAGTTGTGTGAGTAATAAGGTTCTCATCCTCTAGTCTTTTTGAATTATATGCTATTTCTTCAAGGTTATAGTTTTCTATTTCCATATCAAAAATTTCACATCCTGAAGATTCTTCTATTTTCAATAATATAAGTCTGCATAAATCAATATTTACTTTCATACTTATCTCCTTTTTATAATATATTTAAATTTTAATTCAATATAATGCTATCAATATGACAAATATATATTCTAAAATTTATTCAGCAAATAAAACTTATATTATTAATTATAACATTTCAAAAGAACAAAACTCAATGATATGGCAGAAAAAAAATCAAACTTCATTTTAAACATATATTATACAGAAAAAATGAGAGTTAATAATAATTTAATATAATTATTAGCATAATAGTATTAGATATTAAAAATAATTTAAAAGGTGTCAATTGCAAACAAAATATTCAGAATTTTTATCGTTACGGTAAAAATTTTATAAAAATCTAATCTTTTGAATATCTAAAGAAATCGAAAAAATAGTTAAAAAGCGACTTGAAGAAATAGAGTAGTACACAACATCAAGAATTTAAATATAAATAAATTTAATCCCTTTGAAGATTTGCGACTTCAAAGGGATTTTTATTAATTCTATTTCACAGCAAATTCTTGACTACCTAATTCAACTCCACCTACACCTTTGTGCGCTGTAAGTTTTACTGGCGTAGTTAAGTCTGTTAGTTTATATGCTACAGCTCCTGAAACTGTTCCATCTTTTTTTATAGTAGCTGATTGATCATTTGCCAGCTTCTTATCAGGATGCATAGTTACATTTAATCTATTAACTTTATTTTTGTCGTTATCTTGTATCGGACCATCTGGAAAAGCTGCAAACCATGCACTCATCGGACTGATAATGTCTTTACCACTTTTGTTTGTAGTGTCGTACCAAAAAGCTATAACAGGAGAATCTCCATATTCATTACCTTCAGCTCCTACTGGTATAACTTTATATTTAGTGATTTTCAAATCAATATCTTCCATCGATACTTTTCCATCTTTGAATGTATACTGACCATCTCTACTAGAAGAATTCACTTTATCTTTATCAGTTTCATTTTTTATTGGATTTTCTTTTTTTTCTTCTTTCATTGTTGAACATCCAGTTATTAATAAACTAGACGCTAATAACGCTGTTAATAATTTTTTTGATTTCATAATATTACACTCCTTTTTTTATAATACTATTTAAGTCTATGATCTTTTATAACGTAATTCATAAAAGAAAATTTAGTTTCCCAATTACTATCTCACATTATTTTTAACTAAAATAATACTTATTATTTCTATTATATAACTTTCAAATTCATTTAAATCACTATCAACTAAAGTATCTAGTTCGTTAGAAAAAATATCAATAACAGATTTTAGCGAAATCTTAGGTTTATTCTCTAATATTTTTTTTATTTTAATCTGATCTAATTCAACATTATAATGGAATATATTATTTCTCAATTCATTATGAATTCTGTTCGCCTTTATTATGTCAATAACAGCATTATAATTTGAAATATTATCATAAATATCAATAAATTGTAAAAGAACTTTCCTTACATTCAAATATATAATATACTTAATTCTATAATACAAAGAAGCATTGACATTTAAAAACAACGGGAGAACATCACGTAAAAAATTCAATTGACAAAAAACTATAAACAACATTATGATTTGCGAACAATTTATTTTATTATTCTTAGCCAATACTTCACTTTTATAATCAATACTATTTAATTCAAATTTTTTTATTTTATAGTTATGATAATAATATTTAAAAATATGATCTGAATAATCAAAAATCCGTGATTTTTCCATGATAAAATTTGTTATATTTTTTGATATTAACATTAAATCTTTTCCAAAATGATATTCTAAATTTTTCTTACTAGAATACCGTATAGAAAAATAAAGTTGCACTTGGTATGTATTTAAATAAGGGTTTCCATTGATAAAATAAACCCCTAAATCAAATGTATTAACTATATCACCATTAACAAATTCGAAATAATTTGATCTAAGTTTATTAATAATTTTTGCTACTTTATTTATTTTTTGATCACTAAATAATTTTAATGACGTCCTCATATTTTTTATAATATTTTTTAAATCTTCATCGTCTATACCATTAATTTCTTGATACCCCATACAGACTAATGAAACATAAGGAAATATTGCCATACTTAATTCATTTTTTACTTCATTTGGATATTCGTTAAAATTTAAAAGTAATTTTTTTGCTTCAATTAACTCTCTTTGCAATATTAAATTAGATAATCGTTTAGATTGTGATAAATTTTCTTCATTATTTTCTAATGTTCTATCATCATATTTCATATTTAACTCCTTTTTAAGAATTAAGCTTATTTACCATAATTTTTATTAATATTTTCCTCTGCTACTTTTTGATAAATCACTTCAGATTCTCTTAGTTTTTTATAGTCTTCATTAACTTTTTGTTTGATTATTTCATTGAATACTTCTTCATTTAACCACTTTTTAAAGTTGGCATTACTTATCCATTGTTTAAATAGTTCTATATTGTCATTCATGATACTCTTGAATACATTTTTCAATGCATTATTATATTCTATTTTTATATTTTCCATATCTGAATTCTCTAATGCATTTCTAAATTTATCATCACGCATTACTATTTCTGGTAATGATTTAATTTGTCGAATTACATTATCTTTATCATTCCATGAAATATTACCAAAAATATCATTAAATGTAACGATAATATTTTCAAGATAATCCAACTCAAGCTTATTCTTTCTTCCTGCTCCAATATTATCCCCATTAAGTTTCCCATTTTCATCTTCTAAAATAATATCGATAGTATTCTTTTTCTCTAATCTATAACTTTCTAAATCTATAGTATCTAATAAACCTTTTGTGAAATCATCCTCTTTTGGTGTAGGTAATCTATGTACTAACTGTTCAAAAAAGATTACTTTTCTCTCCCAATCAATTTGACCAATTGGAAGAATTGAAGCTAAGAAATTATATGTTCTTATAAAAGATTTTACTCCACTTTTAAACTCCACTTGTTCCTCTTCAGTTAGAGTTTTATATCGTTCTACCATGCTATCTAAAATAGCATCTAATTGATCTCTATTTTTATTTTTTAAGAATATTTCAACTACTTTATCAACTTCATCTTCTTCATATACATACATTCCATCTAATACACTTAATAAATCATGTAGCTTATTAGGATCAGTAAATGATTCTAATTTAGTTTCTTTATAATAAGGTTGAAATGCCTCTAAAATATGGTCTGGAGTATTAGCAAAATCTAATACACAAGTATCTATTTTAAATTTGGCACTACGATTAAGGCGTGATAATGTTTGTACTGCTTTAACATCATTTAGTACTTTATCTACATACATAGTATGTAGTAACGGTTCATCATAACCAGTTTGATACTTATCAGCAACTATTAAAATTTTATATTCATCTTCTTTGAATCTTTCAGTAGTCTCTTTAGAAGAAAATCCATTTAAACTTGCTTCTGTAACTAACTTCCCTTTATATTCTTTTTCACCAGAAAATGCTACAACAGCTTTCCAGCCCGTTTTACTATTTTCTAAAAG
This sequence comes from Gemella sp. 27098_8_149, assembly GCF_041433745.1. Classification (NCBI taxonomy): domain Bacteria; kingdom Bacillati; phylum Bacillota; class Bacilli; order Caryophanales; family Gemellaceae; genus Gemella; species Gemella sp. 27098_8_149. Next base: position 202,286 of record NZ_JAPWCB010000001.1, read on the forward strand.
CTCTGAAACAATATGATAATATTCCACTGCTCGAAGTATACTCTGTGTAATTATCATAGCTTTAGCTTTACCATTTATTTTTTTAGAAGTATTTTCAATAAAATGATTTACCATAACTTCTGCTTTTGATCTAATTGGAAAATCTTGACCTTCTACATAAGTTCTAATTTTACGCTGAGATTTTTTTCTGTCAAATTCTGGATTATCTTTCACTGTTTTATAGATCTTATAGTAATTTTCAAAATTCGTATAATTCTTTAATACGTCAAGAATAAATCCTTCTTCTATTGCTTGTTTCATAGAATACAAGTCAAATACTTCGCCAAACATTTGTAATGTTTTTGCTTTTGGTGTAGCTGTAAAAGCAAAGAAACTCGCATTTTCTGGCATTTTTCTAGCTTCAATAATTATATTTAATTGGTCTTCTATACTTGTTTCTTCATCACTCATTTTTCCTGATACAGCCATGTTAAGTGATGCTGCTGCACGTCCACTTTGAGAAGAATGAGCCTCGTCTATAATAATTGCGAAGTTTTTGCCTTTAAGATCAGAACCAATTTTTTCAATTAGGTATGGGAATTTTTGTACAGTCGTGATTATTATTTTCTTACCATCTAATAAAAGATCTTTTAAGTTTGTTGATGAACTAGCATGACCTACAATACTTTTTTCATCGATAAACTTCCTAATATTATCAGTTATCTGTTTATCTAAATTTAATCTATCTGTAACAACAATAACAGAATCAAAAGCTTTTTCATTTTTATAATTCACTTCTACTAAGCGATAACTTAACCATGTTATTGAATTACTTTTCCCACTACCTGCACTATGTTGAATTAAATATCTTTTACCAACACCATTTTCTTCTACATCTTTGACTAACTTAGTTACCGCCCTGAATTGATGATATCTAGGGAAAATTTGTGTTTCACTTCTTTTCACCTTATCTACCGAAACATAAGCGAAATCTCTAATTATAGAAGTTAATATCTTAGGTTGTAAAAACTCTTTCCACAAGTAATCTGTCATTGTACCGTTTGAATTTACAGGATTACCTGATCCTCCAGCTAATGTCCCTTTATTAAACGGCATGAATCGTGTACTCTTTCCATCTAGTTTTGTTGTAAATGTAATAAAGTTCTCATCGACAGCAAAGTGTGCTAAGCATTTTTTAAAACTAAATAATGGGTCTCTTGAATCTCTTTCATTTTTGTATTGTTCTTCTGCATCTTTATACGACCAACCCGTGCTAGAACTTCGGCTTTTAAGTTCCATTGTAAATATTGGTAATCCATTAATAAAAATTGCTAAATCAAGTTCTAACGCTCTGTTTTGATTTGAATATGTTAATTGATTAGTTACTGAAAAAATATTCTTATCAAATTCTTCATAAGAACTTATTCTTTTTGGATCTAAAGCATGATAGAAAAGAATAGTCCCCTGTGAAGGATAACATTTAATTCCATTCTTTAAAATAGATACAATACCATCACGTCTAATATCATTATTAAGCTTATTATAAAATTTCAAGCGACCATTCTCAGTATCAAGTCCAAGAATCTCAAATTCTTGAGGTTGACTATCTTTTATAAATCGCAGTAATCTTTCTTCATCAATCGCAAACTCACGATTATAACTACTTTTCATTTCTAGTGGTGTTATATATTCATATCCATTTTTATCAATTAGATATTTAATAATTTCTTTTTCTAATTGCTCTTCCATATGAGTATCTTTTATTCCCATCACTCCACCTCCTTTTCTTTTTTACTTCTTATTTTCTTTCAGGAATTTTTTCATTTCTAACATCTATCTGACCAGTAACTACTTCAGATATAATTGATTCTTTTAAACTCACTAAATAAAATTGCTTCTCTAAACTTTTTTCTTTTAATTTGTTAATTTCTAATAGTTTTTGTTTTATTTTTTCTACTATTTTATTTTGAATATTTAAGCTACAGTATGGAATTTCCAAATTAGAATATTTTTCAGCACTAATATTTTGAATTGTTGATTGAATAAATATACTATTCTTCCATTCTGTATAACTCTCACTTTGTGTATAATAGTATATATACTCTGGATTTACTAGATTAACATCAAATCTTGCTCTTATTAAATAACCTGCAAATGCCATTAATTCATTATTACTTATATCCTGATGAAGGTATGTTTTTCCAACAGTCCCCCCACTTCTAGCAAATAATATGTCGCCTTTTTCTAAAATGTATTTTTTTTCACAGTCATTTATATATTGTTTTCCATCTTTTTTTAAACTTCCATTTTTTTCTATATCAGTTATTCGAATAAATCTAATTTTACCATTCGTCTTACCTGCTTCATTTATACCGTAAACTAAAGGTGATTGTATTAATGTTTTAATTCTTCTCTTTATTGGTAATTCATTATAATATTGAGATATAATAATTTTTTTTAATCTTTCAATGTCTTTTATTTGTTGTTTTTCAATATCAATTAACTTATCTATTTCTCTTATCTTCCAATCAAGATAATCTGCAATCTGCTGCTGCTCACTAATATTAGGAAATGGAAGAACGAACTCTCCTACATTTTTTTGAGAAATACCATTTCTATCACCACTTATATTCATATTATAGTATATTTTAAACATGTTAGACACCAGTACATAGTACAAATACTTATCAACTCCTAAATCCAATTTTATAGAGCATAATTTATTCCCATAACAGACTAATTGAGATGTAAAAGCAACTTTTTTCCCTCCGCTTCCTCCCTCGATACATAATAGGGTAGAACCAACCTCTGAAATTCTAAAACCTTTTTCAGACTTAGGAATAAATATACTTGACTGATGATTTATTACTAATTTTTCTCCATCAATGTCTGATGTCGTTATAAATAAGTAAGAATTATCCTTTTTACTGTATTTATTTTTAATTTCATCTTTAATACTATTACCTGTTTTAAAACGAGAAATTTTTTTTAATTTTTTTTTATTCCAATTTTTCGGGATTTCTTTTAACCATGGTAAGTTGATTAATTCATAATTTTCATACTTAATCATATAATCCCTCCAAGATTTCTTTCATCATACCCTCTGATAATTTTTCTAATTTTCGGATTCTTGCTACAATTTTTTCTACACTCTCTAACTGTTTTGGTTTATAAAAATATTTTGTAAAGTTTATTTCATAACCAATTTGTGTTTTACTTTCATCTACAAAAACATCTTCGTGATACGGTAAAACTTCTTCCTTAATGAAGCCCTCTATTCCTCCAGGATATGTAAGTGGAATAATCTCTGTATCTCTTAACTCTGTATCGACAACAATATTACCTTGCTTATCTTTTTGTATGGCTGCTTTATCATCTTTTACTATAATATTCTCTAATAAACCAGTTGAAACTAACTTTTTAAAAGTAGTGCCTTTCATTCCTAATACTTTTAATTTTTTATCAAATTCTTTTTCAAATTTTGTATAATCAAGATATATTTCTTCATTTTCGAATTCTTTCAAAACTTTTAAATAACTTGAAATGTTCTCTTTCTTTTCTAATTCTTTAATCGCTCCAGTAGTATTTTTTATAAAACTATCCGTTAATTTTTCTTTTGTTATTTCTCCAGTATAAAAACCTATTTTTTCAAGTTCTTTTTCTACTTGAATTATTTTTTCATTATTACAAAACACTGCTTGTCTTAGAGGACGTTCTACCGTGACTTTATAATACCCAAAATCTTCATTATTAAATATTTTTGAATATTCATTTTCTTTAGAATTCTGGAATAAATCAAGTATTAACTTTCTATCTTCTATAGAAAACTCACAGTTTTTTAAACCAAGATTTTTTCTTAAAGGAGTTTTGATTTTACTTGCATCAATTAATTGAATTTTACCTTTTCTTCTCTCTTCTTTTCTATTTGATAATACCCAAATATGTGTTGTAATTCCAGTATTGTAAAACATATTTTCTGGTAATTGAATAATAGCTTCTATTAAATCTTCTTCTATCATGTAACGTCTGGCATTACTAGCTCCGCCTCCAGCATCACCTGTAAATAATGCGGAACCATTATGAACTTCCACTATACGAGAACCTAAAGGTGTTTCCTTCATTTTTGAAATATTATTTAATAAAAACAACAATTGTCCGTCACTTACATCAGGAATCATTCTATAGTCATCTTGTTCTTTATAACTTCTTACAAATCTACTATCTGTAACATTTTTCTTTGGATCTTTATCAATTCCTGCTCCTAGTATACTTAAATCATTTTTCCAAGTTTTTCCGTATGGTGGATTCGACAGCATAAAATCAAAATGCTTTCCACGCGCTCCATCATTTGATAATGTTGAACCATAGTATATTTCTCCATTAGAAGTATTACCACCTTTAATTAGTAAATCTGCTTTAGCTATAGCATACGTTTCCTCAGTTGATTCTTGACCAAAGATGTGTATAGATAATTGTTTATTATTTTCTTCTGCATGTTTTTGTAACTTCTCTTCAGCAACAGTCGCCATACCTAATGTTCCACATGCTCCATCATAAATAGAATATGTTCCATTCTTCATTTTATCTAATACTGGAACTATTGCTAAATCTGCTACTAGTTCTACAGCATCACGAGGAGTAAAGTGTTCTCCCGCTTCTTCATTGTTTTCTTCATTAAATTTTCTAATTATTTCTTCGAATAAAGTTCCCATTGCATGGTTATCAAGTCCACGATGAATAATTTCACCTTTGCTGTTCACTTCATCATAAGGACTAAGATTCATTTCCTTTGAAGTAAATTTTTCAAGAACAGAACCTAAGATTCCAGCATTAGTCATTTTTCTAAGTTGACTACTAAAATCAAATTTCTCAAGTATCTCTTTAATATTATCTGAAAATCCATTAAGGTATTCTTCGAAATTCTTTTTCAGGTTTTGACGATTTGTTTCATGTCTTAAATCTTTCAGATTAAAATTTGAAGTGTTATAGAATGGTAATTCAACCATTGTATTTAATGTTTCTTCAATATCTAATTTATTATCTTCTGCCATTTTTTTATATTCTAAAATTTTACTCTTATGTGGCTCTATAATAGCATCAAAACGACGTATAATTGTCATAGGAACAATAACATCACGATACTTTCCTCTAACATATACATCGCGCAGACAATCATCTGCAACTGACCATATGAAACTTATTAATTTATTATACTCTAAAGCATTGTATGAATTTCCCATCTAATAACTCCTAATTAATCTTGATTATATCTATATTTTTTATACATTTTTATAAGTATTTTTAACTATCAGATTTAATTATAACAAAATCAAAGATTAAAATAAACACAATTGTAGTAATTTGAATAATAAAAAATTCACTATTATTAATATAAAAAAAGATTATATTACTTATTCTTAAATTTTTAGTAATACAATCTTTTTTTATATTTCTTATTTAATGTTACTATTAATTATTCTTGCTTCTGATTCCCATTGTTTTAATAGTTCTCGGGCTTCATCTTCATTAACATGTTCAAACTCACCCTTATCATAGTTACAAACAAATGAAGCTAACTTGATTTGCTCCAATTCAGTAAATTCATCAAGCATATTTTTATCTAATTTCATTATGATATTGTATATTTCCTTATCAGATATATATTTGACATACTCATTAGAATAATATTCCCAACCTATACCATTTCCTACCCATTTACCCGCTAGTGAGGTAATAAATTTTAATTTACCTACTTCGGTTTCAAAAATCCTCTCAATATACTGAGATAATCCTTCTTCATCTACATACTTCCATAAATAGAAAATAGGTCTAAAGTCAATAATTTCTGAAGTAGATACATTAGAAGTGATATACTCAATTTTTTCTACAAATTTTATATAAATTTTTTGTAAATATTTTACATTAATTTCTGTACTTGATTTATTTTTGAATATACCCTGTACTTGCCCTAAATAGATAAGTAATCTAGAAAAAGTTCCTAAATTAATTTCATTAATATCAAGCATTGCTAAATATAGTATTCTGTATCTCTCATCATCAGATTCAAGCCTATCTAAAATCTTCTCTATAACCATGTTAGACTTCTCTTCGGCAGAAATAGCTAAAATAGTATCAGAAGTTTCTCCTGTAAGCTCTCCCTGCAGAGATAATAACACAGAAGATATTAAAAATAGCCGATTATACGGTATATCATTAACTAATGACAACATTTCTTCTAAAAAATATACCATTTCCCCATCTTTATTTATTTTTTTTATAACATCTCTTAATTGTTGTTTTTTAAATCTGAATATGCAGAGATTTATTAGATTTCTAGAAACCTTTATGTCACTTAAATCGCTTAAAAAATATATATCGAATCGTTCCTTATTTGCTATCCTCATACTTTTTCTCATATCAAAATTTGATCTTTCAAAATATAAATTTTCATTAATATCTTTAGAAATTTGCGGGAAAATTGTTGCAATACTCTTTAATGCTCTATTCTCATCGATTTTCATTTTAATAAATTCATCACTATATATTTTACGATAATCATTATTTTTAAAACTTTCTATTACTCTATCCATACTGTCACGACAAACGACTTCCTTGTTGGTAGCAATCCATTTATACAATTTGGGTTCCAATACCTCTAAAGTTGTAATAGCTACCATGTCTTCAAAAGAAATTTCATTTTGTAGTATTCCATATCTAAATTGGAATGTATTCATAATTCTATTTATATCTCTTAAATTATTAATATATGGACTTATACAATTAGTAAATACTTTATTCCAGTACATCTGATCAATATTAACTTTATTAGGGGCATTCTTTATTATATCTTCAAGTTTTTTTAGAAAAATATCATCTAATTTTGATTTACTCAAAACTGGTAATTCCAAAGGAATTTGAATTATTTTTTCTAAATACTCATTTCCCTCTTCAAGATTATGAACTTCAGCCAATGCTCTTTGTACTACATTTCTATCCATAACTAAAAGATATATTACATTTGGAAAATCAGCTACTTGTTTAACTAATTGAAAAATATCTCTAATTTGTACATTAGTAAGCCTATCTATATCATCAATTACAACAATAATCTGCTTATCTACTTCTGTTAATGCTTTTTCTAAAGCTTTTCTAGTTTCATTAAGAGTAGATTTTTTTGATGATTTTTTTGTTATTATTTTCAGAATCGTCTTTATTGTTGATACTACTCCGCTTCCCATCAAAGGTACGTAATTTAACAAATCTACAGCTTCTGAATATTTTTCCAGTGTATCTGCAATTTTTTCATAATAAGATTTTTCGCTCTGATTGTATAGGTTAATTTTTAAATCTTGGAAAAACAAACTTATCAAATTATTTTTATCAGTATAATTCCACGGAGAAAATCTTACTATCAATGGTTTGTTTTCATCTTTTTCAGATAATCTTTTTATTTCATTTTCAGCCATATTAACAACCGATGTTTTCCCAGTTCCCCATTCTCCGAATAATCCAATAACTAATCCAGACTTACCGTTATACTCATAAATACCTTTACCTAACTGATTTGAAAAGCCTGCTCTTCCCAATAAATCCTCTTCTTGTTTTTCAATAGGGCTATCTGTTCTATATTCCATAATTATCTCCTCAACATATATATATATATATTTCTTTAAATTGAATTAAAGCTTTATTTCTTATAAAATCTCAGTATTTTTAAAATTTAATAACATAACTATTTAAATATACTTAATAATTCATTAAATGCCTTATCTATACTAACTGATTCACCATTTTCAGCTTGTTCCAGACTTAACTTCATTAAATCATTAAACTCTATGTCCCTCATATCTTCTCTAGATATTATCCTTTTAATAAAGTTCCTACTATTCTTGTTATCTTATATTTTAAATTCACTATTTCTCATAAATTTTAGTCCCCAATCACTATATTTATTTCAAATTATAATACATCAACATTATACTTTTCAACACTTTAAATATTACAATATAACTTGTACAAATTTATGTACTAATAAACATAGAGACATAACCATCTTTGTTTGTTAATATCCCCCAAAATTTGTACAAAATTTTGGGGGATATTTTTTGGCTATTTTTTTGAGAAATTTTTACCATTTTCGATTTTGACAAAGAAAAAAATTGGGACATTAGATAAAATTTATCTAAACATGTATTTTTAAAATTTAATAGACTAATAGAAATGAATAATTAAAATTTCTAATTATACCCTAAATTATTAAATTATTAATCTGAAACGAATTTTTTTGACAAGTTGTACTATAGTTAAAAAATAATAATTTTTGAAATCTTAAATACAAATTTTACAAAAATCCATTCCAAAATTAGTAATTTTAATTAATCCTTTTTTTAGTTCTATACTATGTAAATCATCATTATATTCATTTTTAAATTGGTTAATTATTGGATGATTTTCATAAGGTAAATATTTATTTTCATCAGATAAAAATACACCATAATTAATTTCAATAAGCCCTAACCTCTTTAGATTTAGGAGAGATGAAGCAACTCTCACATGAGAAATATTACCGATATTTTCTATATAAAAATGATCAAAAACTTCTTTATAGTTTTTTGAATCTTTACTTTCTAGAATAATCGAAACTATAGGATTTTGTTTATCTTTAATATCATATAAATTAATAAGATTTTTAGCATCTATTGGACTCATTTGCTTTATTATTTCTACAAATGCTGGTTGTAATACTTCATTTTTTGAATTATCCATTGAAGCTGCTATTAGTTTAGCAAATAATGAACGTAATTCTTCATCATCAATATAATACTTAGAAGCTTCCAACGCTGGTCCTAATATACTCAACTTAGGTTCTTGTATTTGGTCTATTGGTATGTTAGAAACTTCTGTACCAATATCTTTTAAAAATAAATTTTCTACCTCTTGTTTTCTTTGTCGAACTTTAATATCCATTTTGTAACCAAAATTATAATACCGTAATTGACTAAACGTTTCGGCTGGACCTTTAAATACACTACTAATAGCTGCACCACCTGCAGCAGTCAAAATAGAACCGACAATTTCATCCATTGATTATCACTCCTTTAAAACTGTTGAATTTCCGGAAAATCTTTAATTTTATTATATCATTTAGGTGAAAAAAGGTCAAAAAAGTTTAAGTACTATTTTAACAATAACTTCAACCTTCATAAAACTATTCTATATATTAAATATTAAAATCGAAATTATAATATTACAACTAAGAAAAGAATTATCTCATCTATAACTTCAAAATACCTACTATCTCATCTCCATCTTTTTCATCAGTTTCTACAAAACCAACTGACTTATAGAGTTGTCGTGCCCTATCATTCTCACTTTCATAAGATAACCAACAATATTTTGCTGTTCCACAAGGAAAAGTATTAATAAATTCTAAAGCTAATTCCATTGCTTTTTTACCAAATCCTTTCCCTTGGAATTTCTTATCTATCATAAGACGCCATATATTATAATTCCCTTTAGCTATCTTAGGAGCACTTTCATCATCTGAATTCACATCAAAACCTATCATTAAAAATCCAACAGGTTTATCGTCATTATAAATACCAAATGTGAATACATGATTATTCTCAGTAATTGCTATATACGCTTCTATTATACTACTATTATTTGTAGCTACAAAACTTTTCTGATTATCAAAAACTTCTAATTTCAGAATATCCGCTACATTTTTTCTATTAATCTTTTTTAATTCAAGCATAATTTATTCCCCATTGATTTTTTTATTATGAAGTTTATTCTTATGATAATTAAATAATTTCATAATGTTTGCGTACTGTTTCTAAGTATCCCTACCAAACTGCCTACTTAATATACTTCGTTATTTTTCCTTCTTTTTTGTATGTTTCTACTGCTTTTGCTACTCTTTCAAAGTCACGTCTTAAGCTGTATGAATAGATATCTCTAAATAATCTATATCCTAGTTTTTCATTTACTTCGAATGCTAGTGTGTATAGTTCATATGTTTCCATTGAATCGAAGTTCTCGTGTGCTTTTACTACATCTACTAATATATCGTCGCAATGTTCTACTAACGCTTTTTCTAGTCTATCATTTAAGAATTTTGACTTATCTAGAGTATATTTATACATTTCTCTTGATGTAGTTGAGAAGTCCGCTATTAAGCTTTCTTTATCTAGTTTATCATACAATTCATACCCTAACTTTTTATTTACATCCTTTGCGATTTCTACTAATCTTTCATCTGATACTGGTTCTAAACTAAATGCTGCTTTACTAACTTCCGATAATGCGTTGTAGTTTTCTTTTATCGCTTTTTGTAATAATTCTAATTCCATAAAGATCCTCTCAATCCTAATTTTCTTACACTCTATTATAACATATTTAATAGTATTTCTTATAACTCATTATAACTTTTCTTCTATTCTTATAAATGTCCTTGAATTTAACTTTTTCGTATAAAGCTCTCTTGAAAAATTAATCATTCTACGTTAAAATTAATGTATTAAATAAGGAGAGTATATTATGAGCGAATCAAAAATTGTTTTAACTATTGATGATGAATTAAAATATGAGGCTGAGGATTTGTTCTTTAGTCTTGGATTAAATTTGGAAACTGCTATTAGCATGTTCCTTACAAAAGCTGTTAATGAAGGTGGTATACCTTTTGAAGTAAAACAAACAAAATACGTTGAAAGTCCTGATTTTATCTCTAGTCACTTCACTATTAAATCTGCTGTATATGAGATTAATGAATACATTAAAGATAGATTCAACGAAGAACCTTCATTTTATCTAGCATGTGAAAATAGAGGTCTTACAGATGATGAAGCTAGTAAATTATTCATTCTATTTTCTAATAATACTGAAGAGATTGATCAAGAAGAGTTCACAGAAAAAAATATTGATAACCTAGTAGAATTATCTACAATCGCCTTCCCAGCATTAAGACGATTATCAGATGAACAACTACGTGATATCGTGAATGCATATATCACAAACTACTATTTAATTAGATAGTATTAACTAATAATAAAGCTTTTAGGAGTACCTTAACAGATATGCCTTTAAGGTGCTCCTGTTTTTTAAAATTATATATATTTTATTAATCTTTCAAGGAACTAAATTTTTATTGGAAGTAGACTTCCAACTTTCTATATTTTTACCCTTAATTGGAAGCTGACTTCCAACTTTAGCCTTTTTTACCCTTAATTAAAAGTTCACTTCCAACTTTAGCCTTTTTTACCCTTAATTAAAAGTTCACTTCCAACTTTAGCCTTTTTTACCCTTAATTGGAAGTTCACTTCCAAGTTTCCTTTTTTCCTTATATCTTTTTTTCAGATTTTTATTTTTACAATCACTTTATTTTCTGATAAACTATAATTGTAAATAAATAAAACACTTATATTTATGTAAATAAGAGGAGATCAAAATGGGAAAATTTAATAAAAAAGTTGTTTCAGTAGCTTCAATTGCTGCAACATTACCTGCATTAATAGGTAGCTATGCTGGGTATCAAAAATTACGATATAATCGTAGTGCAAAGGCTGGTCTAATCGAGTTATATCTTGGTAATAAATATAAGAAACTAAGAGATATCGATGAAACTAAGAGACTAGAAAAACAAAAAGAAGACAAGAACGAAGAAACTGTAAATGTATATGAATTCGATACTAAATCTAAATTTTATACTCGAATTGTTTCTGATAGACAGGTTTGGCATTTAAATAGTGTCAATGGCTCTAACTCCACTATTTTCTATATTCATGGTGGTTCTTACGTTCATGAATTCGTAGATATTCAATGGGCAATGGCTGATAAGATAGCGCAAGAAGCTGATGCTGAGGTTGTTATTCCTGATTACGGATTAGCTCCATTCTATACTTATAAAGATAGCTATGAACTTCTAACAAAATTATATATAGATTACATTACTAAAAATCCAGATAGAGATGTCTATATTATGGGAGATAGTGCTGGTGGAGGCTTAGCTCTAGGATTAGTTCAAGATTTTGTTCAAAATAACATTAAACTACCTAAGGGGCTTATTCTACTAAGTCCATGGGTTGATCTAACTATGTCAAATCCTGATATTAAAAAATATATAAAAAAAGATCCTCTACTACACGTAGATACTTTGCTAGCTGATGCTAAATCTTGGGCTGGTGATGCAGACTTATCTGATTGGAAGGTTTCTCCATTGTACGGTGATATGAAAGGTTTACCTGAAGTATTATTATTCTCAGGAACTCGTGAATTATTATATCCTGACATAGCATTATTAGCTGAAAAACTTCGTGAAGCAAATGTTAAGACTGAATTCGAAATCGGTAAAAACTTAAACCATGTATACCCTGCCTTCCCAATACCAGAAGCAGATATTGCTATTAATAAAATTGTTGAGTTTGTGAAGAGTAAATAGTAAAAATTAAATATAAAAAAGATGTACTCAAATTTATTATTTTTGGGTACATCTTAATTTTATATTATTCTCAACATTTAAAACTATTATTTTAATTTAAATTGTAAAACATTTCAAAAATTAAAATCGCATATTTTCTACTTATACTTAATAGTTTCTTCTGCTATAGCATTCGTTAATAATTGTGAAAAATTAATATTGTATTTTACTGCAACATCATTTGCCCATTTAGGAATAGACAATGTTTTTTTTATTAACGTGCTACTATCTAAATATTCTCTCAAATCAACTACAACCATTGAAACAAATGATTTATTAAGAACATAATAATCCTTCATCTCTAGATCATCTTTAAAAGGAAAATCATCTTCTATTGACAACTCATTTATATTACTCGATTTAGGCAATCTTTCTCCATCTTCTAAATAATCACTAAGAGCTAATCCCAAATAATCTGATGCCATACTCATTGATTCTGCTATACCTGCTCCCTGTGTCCCACTTCCTTCTAAATCTGGAAAATATACATTATAAATTTCTTTCTCTTCATTTTCTTTATTAAAATAGAAAATAGCTGGATAACTTACTAACATTATATCACCTCATTAATTCGGAGCTGGACTATAATAATCCAGCATCCTTTAATATTCCCTTCTCTGTGAATTTATTCAATTCACCTTTTGGGATAATGATTGGTCTTTTCTGTCCAGGTCTGTTCATTTTTATATGAGATCCCTTTCCGCCTTTACATAAAGTAAAACCGTACCTTTTCAACAGTTTAACCATCTCTTCTTGTGTCATCGGCATAATATTAAACCTCCTGACACTTTAACTATACTACGTATTTATACGTATGTCAATAATATTACTTCCATTTCTCAAAATATATTCTGCATTGATTGAATATTCTCAATTAACTAAACTTCTAGCTACTAAAGTCCAATCTTATTCCCTAATGTCCACTTTTTTTCACGAAAGTCCATTTTCATTCCCTAATGTCCACTTTTTTAACCACGAAAATCCAATCTCACTCTCCAATGTCCAATTTTTTATCTACTAAAGGCCAGTTTCGTTCCCCAATGTCCAATTTTTTTACCACGAAAGTCCAGTCTTACTCTTCAATGTCCACTTTTTTTGGGAAATGTCCAGTTTTATTTCCCGACATTCGCACTTTTTTTATATTAAAATCTAATTTTCCAACTAATTCCTGCTCTATTTATATTGGTTGTATACTAAATCCGGGGCATGGAAAAATTCCAGCCCCGGATTTCAATTTTTATATGCAAAAAGACAAATATCCAATATAATTAAGGTGTACAAAAATAATTAACTAAGAAAGGATATTTGTCATGAATAATTTTATCACAAATTTACTATTAATAAAAGACCAAAATATAACTATTGAGGATAAACTTGATTTAATCAATGTAGATGGTCAAGATACATTCGTATTTCATGGGACTTTATCATACAATCCAAAGTGTTGTACAAACTGCGGTTGTATGAAAGAAGGAAATAATATAGTTAAAAATGGATTCGGCGATCCTTTAAAAGTAGCTTTATTAAAGATGTCAGAATGCCCTGCATACCTTAGGTTAAAGAAACAACGTTTCAAATGTAGAGAGTGTAATTCTAAGTTTTGTGCAGAAACATCATTTGTACAAAAACACTGCAGTATATCTAAAAATCTTATATTTTATATTATGAAGAATCTATCTAAAACATTATCTTTTAAAGATATAGCTGAATTAAGTAATGTATCAGTATCTACAGTAGTAAGAGTAATGAAATCATGCAGAGAAGCTGTAGAAGTTAAGACTCATTCAAACTTACCAGAACACCTATGTTTTGATGAGATAAAATCAACTAAAGATAGTAAAAATGGAATGAGTTTCGTATTCTTAGATGCTAAAACACATGACTTTATAGATATTGTAGATGGAAGAACACAACATATATTAAAACAATACTTTATGAGATATCCAAGAAAAGTACGAAAGAAAGTGAAGACGATCTGTATAGATATTTATCCTCCTTATATGAATATGATTAGAGAGATGTTCCCTAACGCTGAAATAATAATAGATAAATTTCACATGGTTCAAAATATTAATAGAGAATTAAACAAAGCTAGAGTAAAACTAATGAATCAATATAAAAATAAAAAAGGCTCTACTTACACTATTCTAAAGAACTTTTGGAAAGTAATATTAGAAGATAGAGATAAAGTAAATTCAACAAAAACATTCTATTCTAGAAGCTTTAAACGCTATGTAACTAGAAAAGAAGTATTAGATTATATATTAGCCATAGATGCTGAATTTACAGCTAGCTATGAGAGAGTACATGAGATAAGAGAAGCTATTAAGGCTAAAGATTCTGTAGAATTAGAGAAGTATATAGATATGGATACTAGAGGCTTATCTAAAGGTGTATATAAAGCTATAAATACAATGAAAAAACACAAAGAGTATATGCTTAACGCTGTTAAATATGAGTATTCTAACGGTCCATTAGAAGGATTTAATAATAAAATAAAACTACTAAAGAGAGTATCTTATGGATATTCTAGCTTTAGTAATTTCAGATTACGCATTTTAATTATGTCTAGATTATTTGTTTCTGAGTATAAAAATAATGTCAAACTTAAAGAAAATAAGAAAAAATCTAAGCAGCAAAATGCTGCCTAGATCTCATTTCCTGTTTTTCTCCATGCCCCGAATTTGACAAAGAGCCTTTATATTTAAGTCGCCAAATACAACAAAAACTCGAAACAAAGATTTCTCCTTGCTTCGAGTTAATTTATTATTTTCGTTATTATCGTTTTGCGATTTCTTCTAATAACATTTTGTTGATCATTTGTGGGTTGGCTTGTCCTTTTGAGGCTTTCATGATTTGACCTACTAAGAAACCAATCGCACGGTCACGACCGTTTTTGTAGTCTTCGATAGATTTTGGATTGTTATCTAATGCTTCGTTTACCCAAGCTAATAATTGTCCACTATCTGATACTTGTACAAGACCTTTTTCTTTAACGATTTGTGCAGCATCTCCACCGTGTTCAATAAGTTCTGCGAATACTTTTTTAGCGATTTTACTTGAGATTGTTCCATCAGTGATTAATTTAATCATTCCCGCTAAACCTTCTGCAGTTAATGCTGTGTCTTTAAGTTCTTGTTGAACTTTATTTAAGTATGCATTCACATCTACCATTAAGTAGTTAGAAGCTAATTTTGGATCTGCTCCTAAAGCAACTGTTTGTTCGAACATGTCTGACATTTCTTTAGTTAATGTAAGAACGTGTGCATCGTATGCTGGTAATCCAAGTTCTTCTTGGTATCTTCTTTGACGAGCATCTGGAAGTTCTGGAATAGTTTTTCTTACTTCTTCCATCCATTCATCAGAGATGATCATAGGCACGATATCTGGCTCTGGGAAGTAACGGTAATCGTCTGAACCTTCTTTAACACGCATAAGTTTAGTTGTTCCTGTTGTTTCATCGAAACGACGTGTTTCTTGGTTGATTACTCCACCTGAAAGGATAACTTGTTCTTGACGTTTTTCTTCGTACTCTAAACCTTTTTTAACGAAAGTGAATGAGTTTAAGTTTTTAAGCTCAGTTTTTGTACCGAATTCATCTTGACCGTATGGACGGATTGAGATATTCGCGTCACAACGCATTGATCCTTCTTCCATCTTAACGTCAGATACTTCAATGTATTGAATGATTGAACGTAATTTTTCTAAGTAAGCATATGCTTCTTCTGGAGTTCTGATATCTGGCTCAGATACGATTTCGATAAGTGGTGTCCCTTGACGGTTAAGGTCAACTAGTGAGTAACCATTTTTGTGAGTTAATTTACCCGCATCTTCTTCAAGGTGAGCACGTGTAATACCGATACGTTTAGTTTCTCCGTTTACTTCGATATCGATCCATCCGTTTTCCCCGATTGGTTGGTCAAATTGTGAGATTTGGTATGCTTTCGGGTTATCTGGATAGAAGTAGTTTTTTCTATCGAATTTTGACTCGCGAGCTACTGTCATGTTAAGCGCCATTGCTGCTTTCATTCCCCATTCTACCGCTCTTTTGTTTACTACTGGAAGTACCCCTGGGTATCCTAAGTCGATAACGTTTGTGTTAGTGTTTGGTTCTGCACCAAAGTGAGCTGGAGATGGTGAGAATATTTTTGAATCTGTTTTTAATTCTACATGGACTTCTAGTCCAATTACTGTTTCAAAATGCATCTTGTTTCTCCTATTATAATTCTATTTTTTTATCGTGTAAGTTGTAGTGTTGTTCGAAGTTGTACGCTACATCGTATAGTGTAGATTCTGCAAATGGTTTAGCAATAATTTGCATACCGATTGGACGGTTACCTTTGAATCCACATGGAATACTGATACCTGGTAATCCAGCCATGTTTACTGGGATTGTTAAGATATCGTTAGCGTAGATTTTAATTGGATCTCCTACTTCTTCTCCAATGTTGAATGCTACTGTTGGAGCAGTTGGTCCAATGATTACATCGTATTCTTCGAATACTTTATCAAAGTCTTGTTTAATTAATGTACGAACTTGTTGTGCTTTTTTGTAGTATGCATCGTAGTATCCTGAAGATAATACGTATGTTCCTAACATGATACGGCGTTTAACCTCAGCACCAAATCCTTCTCCACGTGTTTTTTTGTAGATTTCTTCAAGGTTTGTTGCGTTTGGACTTCTATATCCATAACGAATACCATCGAAACGAGAAAGGTTTGAACTTGCTTCAGCAGAAGCGATAATGTAGTAAGTTGAGATAGCGTAGTCTGTGTTTGGAAGACTTACTTCTTCTACGATAGCTCCTTGGCTTTCTAAGTATTTAACACCTTCAAGTACTGCTTGTTTAACTTCTTCGTCAATTCCAGCACCGAAGTATTCTTTAGGAAGAGCGATTTTCTTACCTTTGATGTCTCCAGTAATGATTTTGCTGAATTCTGGTACTTCTACAGGTGCACTAGTCATATCGTTAGCATCTAAACCTGAGATGATTTCTAATACACGAGCGTTATCTTTAACTGTACGAGTCATTGGTCCGATTTGGTCTAATGATGAAGCGAATGCTACTAATCCAAAACGAGATACACGTCCGTAAGTTGGTTTTAATCCAACTACACCACAGTAAGAAGCTGGTTGACGTACAGAACCACCAGTATCACTTCCTAGAGTGAAGCTAACTTGTCCTGCTGCTACTGCTGTAGCTGAACCACCACTTGAACCTCCTGGTACTGCATCTAAATCATAAGGGTTACGAGTAAGTTTGTAGTAAGATGTTTCTGTAGAACCACCCATTGCAAACTCGTCCATGTTTAATTTCCCTAAAAGAATTGGGTTTTCTTTGTTAAGTTTGTTCATTACTGTTGCATCGTAAATTGGATTGAATCCTTCTAAGATTTTTGATGCACAAGTTGTTTGAATGTCTTTTGTAACAATGTTATCTTTGATTCCCATTGGGATACCGAATAATTTACCTTCAACGCGACCTTCTTCTTGAGCACGGTCTAAAGCTTCAGCTTGTTTTAATGCTACTTCTTCAGTTACTGTAATGAATGAACCTACTTTTTCATCAGTAGCTTTAATTCTGTCTAGTGATTCTTTTACTAAATCACTTGGTTTAATTTCTTTATTTTTAAGTTTAAGTTCTAAACTTTCAATTGATTCATGTAATAAACTCATTAAATTATCTCCTTATTTTATTCAATAATAGTAGGTACTTTGAATTGTCCTGCTTCAGTTTCTTTAGAGTTTTTAAGAACTTCTTCTCTATCCATTCCATCATGAGCTACGTCTTCTCTAAATACATTAACTAAGTCTAGAACGTGATAAGTTGGTTTTACATTTTCTGTTGGTGCGCTGTTGATTATATTGAATAAATCTACAACTTTTTCTAATTTTTCGATGTACCCATCTACTTCACTTTCTTGGATTTCTAATCTAGAAAGATGAGCGATGTGAGCTACTTGTTCTTTCGTAATTGTTGTCATAAGTGCCTCCATATTTTATCAATTTTAACTTCTAATATTAGTAAAACCTCTTATAATTTGAAATAAAAAAACGCCCCATATAGTTATTTAACTACATGGGACGATTACTAGTTTCGTGGTGCCACCCGAATTCATATCAGTTTCCTGATACCTTTCAATTTATATTCGGTTTTATAAAGAGTGTTGCTTATTTCAATCATTATTATTTAATCTTTCAGCCTCTGGATTAAACTCTCTTCTAAAAAAACATGAAATAAAAGTCTCTTTACTAATATTTTATATTACGGTTTACTTAGTCTATATTATACTAAACGACCGTTATTGTCAAGGATTTTGTATAATTCGTATGAATGAGATTCACACTTTTTATTTGTATGAAAACTGATTATTTCAAATAACACCTCAATATTTTTAATAATTTTTACACTATTTCTTTCTAAAATAAGCACCCATTTCTGGATACTCTCAATATTCCTATTTGGACTCTCACAGTGGAAACATCTAATCTTTTTCTCTCTTTGTTCGTTAAGATTAGTGTTTCTGTTGCGAACGCTATTCGTAGATATTTCTTCGTTTATTCTACACACGAAATATTAACGACTACCTCACCTTTTTAGTTGCTTAAATATTGAAAATAGTATAATATGTGTAGGTATGTAGATTACTAGAATGCTCTAGTTAATATGTAAAAATAAAATATTTGTGAGGTATACAATGGAAAATTGGGTTGAAATTACAATTCATACGACTAATGAAGCTAGTGAAATAGTTGAGTCTATTCTTCTTGATTATGGTTCAACTGGGGTTGCTATCGAAGATCCTACTACTCTTGAGGAGAACTTACATGATGATTTCGGTACTATCGTTGAGCTTAGTCCTGCTGATTATCCTGAAGTCGGAGTTATCGTTAAAGGATACATTAATGAGCTAAATTTTGATGAAGAAACTTTCAAGCGTTTTGAAGCTGAGCTTCTTGCTTTAGGTGAAAATATCAACATTGGAGATTTCTTCAAGATTGAAACTACTATTATTCAAGATAGTGACTGGGAAAATTCTTGGAAAGATTATTTCGATATTCTTAATATTGGTGAAAAATTCGTTATTGTACCTACATGGCGTGAATATGAAAATACTGAAGATAAATATATTATAAATATTGATCCAGGTATGGCTTTCGGTACTGGTGGTCATGAGACTACTTCTCTATGTATTAAAAACCTTGAAAAATATGTTCAAAGAACTGATAATGTTATCGATGTTGGTTGTGGTAGTGGTATTTTAAGTATCGCGGCTAGTTATTTAACTGATGGTAATATTAAGGCTGTTGACTTAGATAAGCTTGCTGTTGATGTTTCGTTTGAGAACTTCGCATTAAATAATCTTGAGAAAAGAATCGAAGTTGATCAAGCTAGTCTTCTTACAAAAGAAACTAAAAAATATAACATTATCGTGGCGAACATTCTTGCTCACATCATCGAGCTTATGATTGATGATGCATATAACTTATTAGAAGATGGTGGTTACTACATCACTTCTGGTATTATCGAAGAGAAGAAAGACGAACTTCTTGAAAAAATGTTAGAACGTGGTTTCAAACTTGTTGAAGAAACTTCTGATAACGGATGGTATTCATTCGTAGTTACAAAATAAGATAATAAAACTCTTAATTTCTTATTCACATAAGATGTTAGGAGTTTTTATTTTTTCTTTAAAATTATTAACTTTTATTTTATAATATTTATAAAAGATATTTTTAGGAGAGTTTTATGAATAAAAATAATAATCAAAATAATATTAAAGGGTATAATATTAATAATATTCCACTTAAGAAGAAACGCTCAAAATTAATTCCAATAATCGCAAGTATTCTTGGTATTGTCCTTCTTGGTGGTGGATTCTATTTTTACAATTCTTATAGTAAAATTTCAAAAGATGATGAATTGTATTCGCCTATAATAAAAAAATATAAAGAAGCAATGGATACTGGTGAAACTAAGTTTGATTACGAACTTAATAACTATGCTATTGAACGGTATAATTCTTCAGGTAAAAATAAGGATTATCTAAAATTTACGTACTTTGATATGGATAAAGATGGCCAAGACGAGATGTTAATTTACGAAAATAGTAATTTAGCAAGTCCTATAGCTATCTACAATATTGATAAACAGAATAAGCTTAACGTACTATACAAAACTAATTCAAGGAGTAGTCAACCTGTAGCAACTTTTTATAAAGATAAAACTATGGTCGTTAATGAAAATGAAAATTTTACTGATAGAATTACCACATATAAAATAAAAGATAATGGAATCAGATATGAAATAACTCATGATATTGACTTTGGAAAATATCATGACCTTAAAGGCAAGTATAAAGATATAGTTACTAAAGAGGACTTCACTTCTAAAGAAGAGTTCTTTAACAAGTATCCTCTATCTAATGATAAAATAGACTTATCAAAAATTGAACTTAAATCACTCTATAATTATAACAGCAAAAAGAACAATCAAGGTGAAGAGAAAAAAGATGGTGAACAATTCACTAAGACACCTGAATACAATAATTTACAACTTGCTTTAATAGGACGTGCTGTTATTGCTGGTGGTACTGATCCTCAAGTAGGAACTTTAAAATATGATACTACATTCTCTATTCGTGGTAATGATGATACTATTACTTCTGATTTTGGTAGTAAAGCAACCGTTGTTATTGTAGATAAAAAGTCTGATGGTATCGAAATAAAAATACCTGATTATTCTTCAACTAATCATAAACTGAAAGTTATAAAAACTTTAACTTATAAAGAAATCCAAGAAACTTTTAAAAAAGAAGATATGGATAAAATTAATAGGATAATAGAAGAGTATAAAAACACTAATAAGTATAAAAATGGTACATAAAAAATTAATGATTAATATCTTCTTTTAATTTTAGTATATTGAAAAAAACCTTCAAAACAATTAAAGTTTTGAAGGTTTTTTTCTGTTTATTACAAATTATAGATTATTATGCGATTTTGATAATACCTTATTATAATAATTTTTCCAATTTACTTTCAGATTCAACTGTAAATACTGATACAGGTCTTCCAGATGTATAGTATTCAGCATCTTCACTTAGTATATTTATATTAACTAGGTGATTTAAATATTTTCTAATTGTTATTCTAGAAATATCTAATTTATCAGCAATTTGTTGAGTTGTAAATCCACCATTGTGTTGTTGGATAGCTTCTAAAACTTTTTTCAAAGTAATTTTTGAAAGTCCTTTAGGTAAACTATCTTCCTCTTCCTCTACTCTTCCAGAATTTAAGTAATCATCTATTAAATCCTGATTAATTTTTTCTTTTGATAATAATTTCACATAGTCTTGAACTTTATCAATAGCTTGTGAAAATCTTTCATAAGTAAATGGTTTTACTAAGTAGTCTACTACTCCATTAGATAATGCAGCTTCTACTGTTTGAACATCATTCGCTGCTGTTATCATAATGATTGGATATCCTTTTAATTCTGGTAAATATTCAATTCCTTGTCCATCGATTAAATAGTTGTCTAAAACTATTAAATCAACATCATTATTTTCTAAATATTCTCTCGCAGCTTCTATTGATGTAACATGACTTAAGTCATCAGTTAGTTCTTTCTTTTTAAAATACTCTGTATGTATCATCGCTACCATTGGATCGTCTTCTATTATTAGTACTCTCACTTATTATTCCTCCTCGATTGGTATCTCTATTGTAAATTTTGTTTTGCCTACTTCGCTTTCCACGTCTATTAAACCATTATATTTTTTCACAATTGTGTCAACGGCATTTAATCCGTATCCTCTGTTTTCTCCTTTAGTTGAATATCCTCTTTCAAATACATTCTCCAGTGTATCCTTACTAATTCCACAGCCATTATCATACACATTACATAATAGTATATTTTCATCTGTATTTAAGTATAAGTAAACAACAATTTTTCCATCTTCTTTTTCCCCTATAGATTCCATTGAGTTATCTATAAGTACTCCTAGAATAATTAAAAGTTCATTAAAGAGTTCATCTAAACCTTCTTGATTTAGAATCATTGAATCTGGATCAATTAATAACGATATATTTTTTTGTTTAGCTTCTCTAACTTTTGCAAGTAAAAAACCTGCTATCGCTGGTACTTTAATACTTTCAGATATATATCCGATTTTATCATGATAGTCATCTTTTAGATAAGTGATAAATTTTTCAACTTCATCATAAGACTTCATCTCAATTAAACCATGCAGTACATGCAATTTATTCATAAAGTGATGACTCTGTTCTCGAAGGCTATCATTATATTTTTCTGTACCACTTAATTCTGTGATTAATTTTTTCATTTCACTTTGGTCACGTAGTGTAACTACAGCACCATATAACTTACCATTTTGATAGATTGCATTTCTATTAACTAGAACTTCGATGTGATTTAGAACTATCACTTCATCTCTACTTTGAAGATTTTCTTCAATTATACTCTTGAAGAAAATTTCATACATCTGATCAGGAATCTTCTTACCTTTTTTAACTTTAGTATACCCTGCTTTATCCAATATTTGGTTAGCGCTACTATTCTTAACGATAACTTTCTTATCTATATTTATCGCAATAATTCCTTCGGAAACATGATCGGATATAAGATTTTTCTCAATATAATTGTATGCAATTTCTTCTGGTTCATAGTTTAGCAATATACGTTTAAGTCGTCTATTATACACTACTGCTAACGTAATTGCAACTGCAATACCTATCAATAATGCAAATAATATTTTTTCTTGTGAGTGTAATACTTGTTTTTTTACTGTTTCTTTAGTATATCCTACACACACAACACCAATATTTTCACCGTTCTCATCTTTAATTGTTGTGAAAAATCTAAGTCCATCTCCTAAAACACCACTTTGCTTACTATAGTGATCTCCAGAATCGAATGTCGAACTAATGTCTGGTATATTAGAAAATTTTTCACCGACAAATTCACTTATTGGATGACTATATCTTGTAAAAGTATCATCCGTGATAACTACAAAGTCGGTTCCTGTTTCTTCCAATACCCTATTGGCATACTCTTGAATTCCCTTGGTTCTCCTATGATGTTTTACATCATCTATGACACCTTTATCATTAGCTACTACCTTTGCAGTTGAATATATTTTTTGACGAATAATCTCATCTTCTCGTTTTTTTATATATTCCGTAACAAAAAATGAAGTTACTAATAATGAAACGACTACCAGACTTGTCATTATCAACATTAACCTAGTTAATGTTTTATGTTTTTTTCTCAACCTTTTATCACTCCTCATTATTTTTTAAAACTTTCTTTTACCATCATCTAATTATAATTCAAATTTCTTTGTATTTCAAGTGTTGTCATCTTTTGTAAACTTAAGATATACATTAAATTATCAATATTATATGAATATATTTCCATAATGTAAATTTACATTTCAAATTGTTATCACTTTAAGTATTTTCGGGAATATTTGAATAATTATTGAACACTTTAGTTTTATAGATATTCTATAAAATAGTATTTTATTCTCAAATAAAAAAATTTTAGCTTAATTTATTTTATTTTTACTTGAATATTTACGTAGACTATGCTAGTATTTTATTAATGCAATTTTGCAGTTATTAGTATTTTTTATATTTTAGGAGGTTCTCAATGGAGAGGGATGCAAAAAAAATATTTTGGTACACCCTAGCCTTCATGGCATTCTCAACTGTTTGGGCATTCGGGAATGTCGTTAATGGATACTCTGAATTTGGTGGATTAAAATCAATTGTTTCTTGGATTCTAATTTTTGTAATTTACTTTATTCCGTATTCATTAATCGTTGGTGAGCTAGGATCTACTTTTAAAGATGCCGGTGGTGGTGTAAGTTCTTGGATTAGTTCTACACACGGAAAACTACTTGCTTATTATACTGGATGGACAATGTGGGTAGTTCACATGCCTTATATTTCTCAAAAACCATCACGTATTATCGCGGCATTTAGTTGGACTGTATTTCGTGATAACCGTATTAGTAAAATGGATATCACATACTTACAAATCGCTTCTTTAGTTATCTTCTTAGTTGCTTTATTCTTAGCGACTCGTGGAGTAAACTTAATTAAGAAAATGGCGATGTTAGCCGGATCTTCAATGTTTGTTATGTCATTATTATTTGTAGTTATGGCTATTACTGCACCATCTATTACTGGTGCTAAAACTTTCGACATCGATTGGTCTTTAGATACTTTCATGCCAACATTTGATGTTAAATATATTACATCTATCGCGATTTTAGTATTTGCGGTTGGTGGTTGTGAGAAGATTTCACCTTATGTTAATAAGATGAAAAATCCTTCTAAAGACTTTCCTCGTGGAATGATTGCACTAGTAGTTATGGTTTGTACAACTGCGATTCTTGGAACTTTTGCTCTAGCATTAATGTTTGATACAAATAATATTCCTAAAGACTTACTTACAAACGGAACTTACTATGCTTTCCAAACTTTAGGTAACTACTACGGTGTTGGTAACTTATTCTTAGTTATCTATGCAATCGTTGATTTAATCGGACAAGTTTCTGTTGTTATTATTTCTATTGATGCTCCACTACGTATGTTATTAAGTAGTGCTGACGAGAAATACATTCCTAAGAAATTATTAGTTAAGAACGAAAACGATGTATACGTAAATGGATTAAAACTTGTTGGTATTATCGTTTCTATCTTACTAATTATCCCAATGTTTGGAATTAAAGAAGTAAATGAATTATTTAGATGGTTAGTTAAGCTTAACGCTGTTACTATGCCATTACGTTACCTATGGGTATTTGCTGCATATATCTTCTTGAAAAAATCAGCTGAAAAATTCCAATCTGAATACAAATTTGTTAAGAATAAATATGTAGGTATGGGACTTGGAGCTTGGTGTTTCTTCTTAACAGCTTTTGCTTGTATTTCTGGTATGTACACTCCAGAAAGTACTTTCCAAACAATTATGAACATCGCAACACCAATCGTCCTACTTTCATTAGGATTAATCATGCCTTACTTGGCTAAAAAGCACAACAATAAATAATTATTAAACTATTTTCGCAAGAAAATTACCTACTGAGTTTTTTATCAATACTCAGTAGGTTTCTTTTTTCTTTTATAAAAAATCAAAGAAGAGAAACTATCAATAGAGTTCCTCTTCTTACTTTATTATTCTAAACCTTCTACAAAGCTATAAGCACTTTGTGCTGCTATAGCTCCATCAGATGCTGCTGTGATTACTTGACGGATTTCTTTTTCACGTACATCTCCAGCTGCAAAAATACCAGGTACTGATGTTTCTAATTTTTCATTAGTTGGGATATATCCAGCTTCATTAGTAATTCCTAAATCTCTGAAATCTTGAGTTTGTGGTAACATACCAACATAGATGAATACTCCATCAGCTTTAATAGAACTTTCTTCACCTGTTTTTACATTTCTTATTTCAATTGAAGAAACTTTTCTTTCACCTTTAATTTCGTAGGCAACACTGTCCCAAACGAATTCGATATTTTCTTTAGCGAATGCTCTATCTTGTAGAATTTTTTGTGCACGTAGTTCATCACGTCTGTGAACGATAGTTACTTTAGCAGCTAGGTTAGATAAGTATAAAGCTTCTTCTACAGCTGAATCTCCTCCACCGATAACTACTACTTCTTTATTCCTAAAGAATGCACCATCACAAACTGCACAGTAACTTACACCTTTTCCTGAAAACTGTTCTTCTCCAGGAACATCAAGATTTTTGTGTTCTGATCCTGTTGCAATTATTATTGATTTTGCTACGTATTCTTTTTCACCAGCAACTACATATTTAAGTCCGTCTCTAACTCCAACTTCTGTTATATTTCCAAAACCAAATTCTGTACCGAATTTTTTAGAGTGTTCGAACATTTTTTCTGATAGTTCAGGTCCTGTAATCATTTCATATCCAGTATAGTTCTCAATTTCTTCAGTTGATAACATTTGTCCACCTGGATATTTTCTTTCTAGCATCAATACTGACATATTCGCACGTGATGCATAGATTGAAGCAGTCATACCTGCTGGTCCTGCTCCAACGATAATTAGGTCATAAATTTTTTCTGACATATTTTCCACCTTCTCTTTTATGATTCTCTATACAAAATCTTCTTATCTTTGAATTTTGTATTAAGCACTATTAAGTATATCAGACTTCCTACTACAAATACTAGTGAAAGAACTTGAGAAACTCTCAAGCTTCCTAGATATAGTGAATCTGTTCTCATTCCTTCAACGATAAATCTCTCTACTCCATATAAGATTAAGTAAGTAGCGAAAACTTCACTTTGAGCTAGTTTATTTCTAATTAATAGAAGTATTACAAGTGCAATAAAGCACCATAAACTTTCATATAGGAATGTTGGTTGACGGTAAGCTCCATCAATATACATATTTTCTATAATAAAGTTTGGAATAAATCTATCTTGCAGATATTGTTGACTAACTGCTTCACCGTATGCTTCATGGTTGAAAAAGTTCCCCCAACGGCCTAGCATTTGTCCTACTAGCAAACTTGGCGCTATTATATCTAATAACTTGATAATTTTTATCCCTCTTCTTCTTGCAAAGAAGTATAATACTACAAATCCACCAATTAAACCACCATATATCGCTATTCCACCATCCCAAATGGCTATCATACTAGCGAAATCGCCTTTATAAAATTCCCATCTGAATATTACATAGTACGCACGAGCAAAGATAAATGCTATAGGTAAAGCAATTAGCAATAGATCTAACATTGTATCTTTTTTCAATCCTCTTTTTGTAGCTTCTCTATCAGCAAGGAAGTATGCGAAAAATACTGTAGTCGCTATAATAATTCCATACCAATATACTGGTTTTGTAAATAAGTGAAAAGCGATCGGATCTAAGTAACCTAATGTCATATTATTCCACCCCACTATTCATATTATTTCTTTTTATTTCTTCTGCTAATCGTGATGTAAAATCTTTAGCTGTGTTGATTCCCATTTGATTTAATCTATAGTTCATAGCGGCAGATTCTATAATGATTGCAACATTTCGTCCAGGTCTTACCGGTATTGTTTTCTTCTCAATTTTTGAATTTAGAATTTCTTTACTTTCGTTACCTAAACCAATTCTATCGTATTGTTTTTGATCATTCCATGTTTCTAAGTGAATATTTAACTGTAATCTCTTATCACTACGTACTGCCCCTGTACCAAATAATGTCATTACATTAATAATTCCTAATCCACGGATCTCCAATAAATGCTTGATTAAAGTAGATTCGCAACTTCCGATTAAGAATCCTTTTTCTATCTCTCTAATATCTACTCTATCATCAGCAACTAGACGGTGTCCACGTTTGATAAGTTCTAACGCTATTTCACTCTTACCGATTCCACTCTCTCCTGTTATTAGGACTCCAATACCGTAAACTTCAATAAATACTCCGTGAATTGAAGTTGTAGGTGCAAATACTCTTCGAAGATGGTTAGAAATATTCCCCATCAATTTAGTAGTATCTTGTCTACATCTTAATACCGGCGTATCATATTTATTGGCTGCTTCTATCAGTTCTTTCGGCGCTTCTAATTCACGTGAAATAATAATACACGGTGTTACACGCGTACATAACATACGCATTCTTGATTTTTTCTCTATGTCTGGAATTAATTTGAAAAAAGATAATTCACTAGTACCAAGAATTTGTATTCTTTTAGGTGAATAGTGAGAAAAATATCCTGCAAGTTGTAATGCTGGACGTGATAATTCGTCGGTTGTTATTAACCTATCAAGCCCTCTTTCTCCACTTATCACTTCTAAGTTTAATATCTCAGCAAGCTCTCTTGTTGTAATTTTTGGCATATTTATTTTTCCTTTTACTTATTTTTTGAATGTTTTAATTATTATTGTTCTCTCATTAGTATTAAAAATAAAATTAAAAATTTTAATCACTAATACTAAGCCTACTGCTGTCCAAAAAGATGCTATTTCAAAATGTGGTGATAATATATAAGATACTGAATATACTAATAACGTCCTCACTAATAATGAAAATAGCCCAAGACTAAATATTGTTATTATTACTGTTACTAATAATAACGGTCGAATTAGTGTAAATAAAATTGTAATAAGCAATGCACCTAGAAATCCATATATTGGATGATCAATTTTTAGTTTACCTTGTGTTAACCCTGCAAATGCTATTACAACTAAAGTATTTATAATAATCTTTTTCAAAAAGGGCCAATATATTGCTTTAAATGTGTCCATATATTTCCTTTCGATTGCTATTTTATATAAATTAGAAAGTGAGAAACCACTGTCCTCACTTTCTTAAAATTTATTTTTATTAATTATTTAGAAAACTCTTCTGTAATTTGAGGAACTACTTGTTTTTTACGAGATACAACACCTTCTAGTGTCATAAAGTCATTTTCTAGAGTTTTTCCGAATGCTGCTGCTACTTTATCTTGTTTTTCACCTAATACTAATACTTCTGAATCTGAAGTTAAGATATTAGTGATTACAAATACATATGCTGCTAATCCTTTTGAAGAAAGTTCAGCATTAATTGCTTTAACTAATTCTTCTTTTCTTTCAGCTACTTCGTTAGCATCAACTGTGTTAATTTGAGCTACTACAAGTTTATCTGCTCCTAAAACGAATTCTTTAGCATCTAAAGAAATTAGAGTTTCAGCTGTTTTATCAGTTGTTGATGCTCCTGCTTTAAGCATAGCAAGACCATATTCTTGTGCATCTACTTCTGCAATTTTTGCTAATTCTTCTGCTGCAACTTTATCTTGTAAAGTACATGTTGGAGATTTGAATAATAATGAATCAGAAATAATCGCTGATAACATTAATCCTGCCATTTGTTTATCGATATTAACATTTTGCTCTTCATAGATTTTTTTAAGGATTGTAGCTGTACATCCTAGTGGCTCAGCACGGTAATATAATGGTGCTGCTGTTTCGAAGTTTGCAATACGGTGGTGATCGATTACTTCACGAATAACAGCTTTCTCAATTCCATTAGCTGATTGTTGAAACTCATTGTGGTCAACTAAGATAACGTGTTGTCCTTCTTCTACTTCTTCTACTAAACGTGGTAAACTTACGTTAAAATATTCTAAAGCGTATTTAGTTTCATCATTGATTTCTCCAAGTCTTACAGCTTCTGTATCCATTCCTTGAATTCTTTTTAGGTTGTTGTATACGATACTTGAACAAATTGTATCAGTATCTGGATTTTTGTGTCCGAAAATTAAAATGTTTGTCATTTTCTAACTCCTTGTTTTTATTTATACTTACTTATATTTTACCTTTTTTTAGTAATTATTTCAAACCTATTTTGAAAATTACAGGCTTTTTTTCGCTAAACTTAAATCTACATGGCAATAACCTGTAGGGTTCTTTTCAAGGTATTTTTGATGATATTCTTCTGCATCAATGTAGTTGTTTACCGCTTCTACCTCTACAGCAATTTTCTTAGTATAATTTTTTTGAAGTTTCTCGATAAATTTAACTACTTCTTCTCTTGTTTCTTCGTCTACATAGTAAATTCCTGTTCTGTATTGACGACCTCTGTCTCCACCTTGTTTATTGATACTTACTGGATCAATAATTCTAAAGTAGTGACGTAGTACATCATTTAGTGGTAATACTGAGTTATCATATTTTAAGTAAATAACCTCAGCGTGGTCTGTTGTTTTAATTTGTTGATAAGTAGTTTCTGCAGTTTGTCCATTGCTGTATCCAACTTTTGTAGCAATTACTCCATCTAACTGTGCAAAGTAACCTTCCACTCCCCAGAAACATCCTCCCGCTAGATATATTTCTTTTTCCATAGTTTTAACCTCTCAATCTTTAATCAATGTTCTTAATTAAGTACCTACAATTATACTATAAAACACTTTCTTTTTATATATTTCTGCTTAGATTATTAACTCATATATTAATTATTCAACATTTTCAATCTAAATTAAGAAAAATAACAAACAAGCACATTTTGTACTTGCTTGTTATTTGATTCTACTAATATCATAAAATACTTATTGACTAGGGGCTGACCTAAAAGTTCTAAACTTTAACAAGGTGTATATGAAAACTCATAAACGCAGTGGTTTATTGATATCTAAATTCGCTTTATAAAAGCTTTTTTGATATCTAATAAACTGTGCGAGGGTGACTCGACAAAATCGATTTCTAGGAAATCACGATTTTTGAGTCACTCCCTCTTTATTCTGTTGTATGAGTTTCTTCAAATACTCGGTGTTCTACTTTATAATTATGGAAGATGGCATTTATTTCTGCACCGATAATTAGTATATAACCTGTAATATATAACCAAAGTATGAATGCCATAAATGCTCCGATTGTTCCGTAAGTTTTAATATAACTTGAAAAATGATCAATATAGTATCCGAATAATTTACTGACTATTGTCCATGATAATGTTGCGAATATCGCTCCTGGCAATATACTAATAGCTTTTAGTTTCAAGTTAGGTCCCATAGTATATAAGAACATGAAGACAAAGAATATAAAAAGTAATGGTAGTGTATAATTTATTACCGACCATAAGTTATAGAATCCTTCATCCAGATTGAATTTATGGAATAGGATGTATGTAAGTTGTTTTCCAAATACGATTAAAGCTAATGCAAGAAACATACCTACTAAGAACAATGCTGTTAAAATTACACTAATTATTTTAGTAACAATCCAAATTCTTCCATCACGAACTCTAAATGCATTATTAAATGCTATAATTATTCCATAAATACCGCTAGATGCTGACCAAAGTGTGAAAACAATCCCCACGGTGATAATCGTGTTATTCTTATTATTTAAGACTTCTGAAATCATATCAAAAAGATAATCACCTAAGTCCCCTGGCGCATAGCTTTGAATCTTCTCTAGTAAAAATTGTTGGTCGATTTTAAAATAAGGCGTTAAGGCCAAGGCTACAATTAGCATCGGGAATAAAGATAAGATAAAATAATAACTTAAATTTGCAGAAAGTAATGATATTTCATCGTACATAAGACGATAATACATTTCTTTTACAAATTTCTTAATAGTTAATTTACCTTTTGGATTATCTTCGTAAAATGAATAATTCTTTTCTGGTATAAACATAACTATAAAACATATTTAGCTACTGTTTTCGCAGCTTTATAGTACATTGGTAATGAAGAAACAGAAAATAAGTTTAAACTCCCAACAGGAAACTTAGATTTTTCTGATACAACATATCCTTTTTCTTCTAAATACTTTTTAGCTTCTTCTACTTTTGCACGTTCTTCTGAACTAAGATTTTCTTTTTTATGAAATACAGTAGCTGCTGCTAGTGCTCCAGCACCTACAAGACCTAATAATAATTTCTTACCCATTAATATCTCCTTTAAATTTAGTTTCAATTTTTGTCAATATAGTACTATTTTAAACTATTTGATAAAACAAAGCAACAATTAATATATCTTTTAAGACATCAATAATAATTTCTTTTTTCTATTTATAAGATATTTTCCAAATAATTTAGTCCATCCTAAAATCCAATTTGGAAAATAGAATGGACCTAATTATTATTTAGATTTATTATTTTCTTTTAGCTGCTGTGTTATTTGTTTATCGTAATAGTCATTTAAACTTTTTATTGTATACATTTTATTAATGTAAATACCCATAATACTAAATATAACTGTTATCACTAATAAAGTTACAAGTAAGGATGCTACTATTGCGTTTGCTTTTTTATGTTCTTTTATTATTTTCATAGTACTAACTTCCTTCCTCGTTATTAGTAATTGGTTTAATTTTTTCTATTTCTACATGATTATCAGTTTTATTGTAATTATTATTTTTATTATTTTCCTGATTCTCTTTTTCTTTCTTTTCCTTCTCTTCTTTTTCTTTCTTTTCTTTCTCCTCTTTGGCTTTTTCTTTGTCTGTTTTCTCATCTTTCTTCTTTAGATACATATCACGTTCATGATTATTTTTATCTACAATTAAGATATGTATAGTTTCATCCTCAACAGATAAAGTATATCCCTTAATATGTTTCAGTAGGAGAATATATCCAGCAAAGTCATTAGAATTTTTAAACTTATCCATGTAGATTTGATTATCATTGAAATTTATTCTTACATCTTCCATACCATCTTTACTCGTCATTATAATATAATGTTTTTCTTGAGTGACCTTTGCACTATTATTGTATGTCTGCAATATTTTCCTATGAGCCAAGGCATATTCATAATTCGAATAATCTAAAAATCTTTTAGAAGTGTTTATTGTAGTCTGCAATATTAACATAAGTAGTAGTGTTAGGATTACTAATAGGAATAAAGATACTGTCAATTCTAACAAGGTGAATCCTTGTTTTGATTTAGCTATAACTGATTTTCTCACCAGTTTCTTCATCCTCAATTTTCGCTGAATTTTCACTAACACTTATGTAATAATTCTTTCTCTTTATAGTAAAATTCTTATCCTTATAATGACTACAAATTTCTTCATACAAAATTTCTTTCATTTCTAACTCTTTTTCTACCTTATATAGATTAGAATACTGTCTGACCATATTTGGAATTAAAAATACGAATAATAGAGAGCAGATAAATAGAGCCCCTATCAATTCCACAAAAGTGAAAGCTTGTTTATTGTACTTCATCTAGTGTCACATACCCTGTATCTAAATGCACAATTATGCGATATAAACTATTATCAAATTTAACATCTACAGTATTAGCTTTAGATATTAGGCTTCCTCTCCAATATTCAAATTTGACAGAAGCTGCTCCAAGTTTTGCTTTACCATTTTTTCTTATTTTTTTCCAATATTTCTGACCATCATACAATACTGCATATTCATCATCACTCGAAAAAAAGCAGATATAAGATCTATCCTTACCTAAACTCTTAGTTTGGATAGTATAAATTTCCGATACTAGCTCATTAACAGCTAATCTCTCTTGATATTTATCATAGGTATTTACAGAAATTCTAGATAGAATTATCACAATAATACTAACTATTAATAACACGGCTATCATCTCTACCAAAGAAAATCCCTGTCTATTTTTGAAGTGTTGCTTTACCATTAGCTATTACTATTTTCTTACCATTAGGTGCTGTACTAGCTTTATCTGCAGGGCCATCTAAATAATGTTTTTCAACTAGTTTTTCAAATGTAACATCTTTATCTTTTTCATTAATTTCATAAGCTGTAACTTGAGACTGTACTGTTTTTTCGTAAGCTTCTGAACTTTTATCTTTCGCAGTGTCTATATTCTTAGTAATATTAGGGATTATAAGAATTAATAGAATTGCTATTATAAAGAGCACTATTAACATTTCTATCAACGTGAAGCCGTCTTTGTTTTTAAACTTTTTCATAATATTTTCCATATGTTCCTCCTTATTTTAGCGAGCTAGCCATATTAAAAATTGGAAGTAATATTACCATATACAATCCAACTATAACTACTGCTAAAATACCGAATAAAATAGGTTGTAATTTTTTCAAATTTCTATCCAATGATGTTAAAAATGTATCTAACATCAATTCACTGAACAATTTCAACTCTTTATCAATCAAACCATTATTCTTCCCATGGCTTACAAATTTTCTAATTGACGTGTCAAAATATTTAATTTTTCCTATTGCATCTTCGAAACTTATACCTTTATCTAACTCTTGTAAAATTTCTATAGAAAACTCTGTTAAATAATAGTCATAGTTTTCCTCAGCAATTACTTCTAGGGCTGTTTTCAGTGAAAATCCGCTCATTAGAAATAAACTTAACTCCATAGAAAATCTGTAAGAAAAATATAATTTTGAATAGCTCCTAATTTTAGGAATGTATAAAAGTGATTTTAAAAATAGATTTGGTTTATATTTAATTGTAAAAAAAATGTAACTTAAAAATAAAATAGTTAGTAGAATAATAATAGAAATGAATTTTGGAATATAGTATAGTGATTTGATTAATATAATAGTTTGGAGATCCATCTTTATATTAGATGAAGTATAGATGTTCTCAAATTGTGGAATTACTAGCGCATTAAACACCATTATGAGACATATTAGTGTAAGTGTTAAAAATAGCGGGTATCTTAAAGTTTTAATTACCTTTTCTTGTTGTATTTTTTGTATCGTAAGATATGTTTCTACTTCGAGCAACATATCTTCTATCCTACCGTAATCTTCTGCAAATTTTATTTTGCTTATAATTAATTGTGAATAACCAAGATATGCCAATATATCGGATAATTTATTTCCGTTAGAGAGTTTTTCTTTTATCTTTTTAATTTCATCATCAGCAACATCATATTGTATTAAAAGAAATTCTAATGAGTCTTCTAACATATATCCATGATTAATTAATTCATATAGACGTTTTATAAAATATATTTTATTCTCTTTATCTAGGATTTTTTTAATATCCCCATTTTTCTTTTTCATCAGCAGAAATTAATCCTTTCTCAAATGCTAATTCAAATTTTTTTTCTAAAGAAAAATTATGTATTTTATCGTTATCTATATATTCATGGATATTTTCCCTTTTTAATATTTCAGTTACTAATCCCCTTTTTCCATTTGTTAAATTTACCAATCTTTGCGAAATTATGCAAATTATAGTTTGTTTAATATCTTCCAATGATAGGTTTAAATCTCTTAATCGATTTATTACTCCAATAGAGTCTTCAGCATGAATTGTACTTAATACTAAATGCCCTGAAAACGATGATGTAATTACTTGACTTGCTGTTTTATAATCGCGTATTTCACCAATTACCATCGCATCTGGATCACAACGTAAAATTGATTTAAGTGCGTTATCATAAGTAATTCCTGCCTTTTCATTTACTTGCATTTGAATCAGGCTGGGAATTTTTTTCTCCACTGGATCTTCGACTGTTATTACCTGTTTATTTTTTCTAGCAAGCATACTTGCTAACTTATACATTGATGTAGATTTCCCACTACCCGTAGGACCGGAAAATAAGACTAGTCCGTAAGCTCTTTTTGAAAGATCATTTATGTACTGACTGTCTTCATCGAAGATACTGTATTCAACATCTTCTAATTCATTTATGAAGATTCTGACTACACAACCTTCATTTAACTCACTAAGCGGTAAGGTAGAAACTCGTAAATAATAATCTTTGTCATTATGTTTATAAACGAATCTCCCACTTTGTGGTTCTTTATTCCTTGAGATATCAATGTTAGAATTAAATTTTAATAACGAGATTATCGATTCTATCTCCCTATTTGAAAATTTTTCATATTCACTCAGATTTCCTTTCACTCTGAGTCTTATAAAGGATTCACCCGATGTATGTGGGTATATATGGATATCACTGGCTTTATTTGCTATTGCGTCATTAAGAATTTTGTTCATTAAATCTTTTACATCAATAGTTATCACCCCATTCCTTAAGAAAAGGAAAATATAGGCCAAGTATTACTACCTAGCCTATATTTAAAACTATTAATTTAATTTACTACATTATAACTCTATAGCCTAAGTATTTGAGTATGTTATAGATTTATATTTCTAGAAAAAGAATATCCCCTAAATCTTCTCAAAACTTCTTCTACTAATTTACAATCCTCACTATCAAGTGATTTTATCATATCTATTACTTCAAAGTGAGTATCTGCCAACTCTTCTGGTTCCCCTTTTTCAGTTTTATAACCTACCAGTTCATCAATAGATACGTTATATAGTTTCGCTATTGATACTAGTGTTGCAACATTTGGTTCGTTACGTCCGTATTCCCAGTTCGCATATACACCGTGAGATGATAACTCTAGTTTATCTGCTACAGTTGACATAGAGTAATTGTTCATTTTTCGAAGTTTTTTCAAGTTTTGTGCCAGTAATGTTCCTTTATTCTTCAAAGTAATCCTCCTTTCTCATCTATAACCATTATACCTTGTTTTTTATAAAAAATCAAATTAAATTATAAATTTTAAAACCTTTTTTTCACGCTAATATAGAATATTATTTTCAAATTATGTGTAATTTTTACAGAAAATCTACCATAAACTTTGATATGTCAACCATATTAAAAAATAAAACAACGCTTAAATCAGCGTTGTTTTCATTCATTAAATAGGTTTTTCAACAGTTAATATTTTTATATTTTTCAACAAAGTAGTATAAACATAATTTGCTGCTATAAGTCCAGCGATTGATGGACAAAATGCATTTGAAGCTGGTGGAATTTTCGCTTTTCGTATAGCTGAGTCCTGCTTACCGATTTTTTCTAAATATTCTTTATTTGCAATTGTTGGACTTTCTGTAGAAAATACTACAGGTACTTTTCCACGAACTCTTTCTTTTTTAAATTTAGTTCTAATTACTTTTGCTAATGGACAAACAGTAGTTTTACTAATATCAGCTATTTGGAATTTTGTTGGATCTAATTTGTTAGCAGCACCCATTACACTAATTACTGGAATGTTGTTTGCTAAACAATATTTTATTAAATGTATTTTGAATGTCACTGTGTCACATGCGTCTATTACAAAGTCTAGTGGTTTCTCATAAAATACAGGATACGTATCTTCAGTATAAAAGTCTTGAATAGCAATAACTTCACATTCTGGATTAATATCCAAAATTCTTTTCTTCATTTCTTGAACTTTACTGCATCCTACAGTTTTAGTAGTTGCATGAATTTGTCTATTGACATTTGTAATATCAATATCATCTTTATCCATAAGTACTAGTGAACCAACACCAGAACGTGCTAATGATTCAGCCGCAAATGAGCCTACACCACCGATTCCTAATATACCTACTCTTTTATTTTTTAATAATTCTAAACCTTCAGTTCCTATTAATAGTTCATTTCTCGAAAATTGATGTAACATTTCTATCTCCATTTTTTAAATTATATAATTTTAAATTAAAAAAGACTGGATACTTTTTAGAACCAGTCATAAAAAAACCAAAACGCCGTAGATTCTTACCTAAATTGGTCCTGATATAATCAGGTGGGTACGATAGCCTTATGTTCTAAAGTCTTCTCAAGGAAGCATTTTATACTAGTAAGCGATTCTCATTCCCGTTCAAAAAGTGTTAGGCCCGAATGTATGGTAAGTCTTACAAGCGCTTTAGTTTCTATTTATATTTTACCACACTTACTTTACTAAAACAACCTCAAAATTTGTATAATCAGGCGGATGATTTTAATTTATTCATCTAAACCCTATTAAATAAAAGGTTTTCATAATGTAAAATATTTTTTAAATATATTTTTAATATTTGATTCTTTACTACTTATTTTTTTTATTAAATTTTTACTATTTTAAAAGTTTTTTCAGAAATTTTCCTGTGTAACTTTCATTGTTTTTAACTAATTTTTCTGGAGTACATTCAGCTAAGATTGTTCCTCCACCAACTCCACCTTCTGGACCTAAATCTATCAGATGGTCGCAGCATTTTATAACATCTAAGTTATGCTCAATCACAACAACAGTATTTCCACCATCAACTAACTTATCAATAATTTTAATTAATCTACTAATATCATCAATATGTAAACCTGTTGTAGGTTCATCAAGAATATACAGAGTCTTACCTGTAGATTTTTTGTAAAGTTCACTCGCTAGTTTAACCCTTTGAGCTTCTCCTCCTGAAAGTGTAGTTGCACTTTGACCTAGTCTTATGTAATCAAGTCCTACATGAACAAGTGTCTC
Source organism: Gemella sp. 27098_8_149 (assembly GCF_041433745.1). Taxonomy (NCBI): domain Bacteria; kingdom Bacillati; phylum Bacillota; class Bacilli; order Caryophanales; family Gemellaceae; genus Gemella; species Gemella sp. 27098_8_149. The sequence goes on from NZ_JAPWCB010000001.1 coordinate 240,503, forward strand.
TAGTTTGTTTTTAATCTTAGGAATATTCTCAAAAAATTCATATGCTTCCTTAATCGTCATGTCTAATACATCACTAATACTCTTACCTTTATATTTAACTTCTAATGTCTCTCTATTATATCGTTTACCTTTACATACTTCACAAGGTACGTAAACGTCAGGTAAGAAGTGCATTTCTATTTTTAAAATTCCATCTCCACTACAAGCTTCACAACGTCCACCTTTTACGTTAAAGCTGAAGCGCCCTTTTTTGTATCCTCGTAGTTTTGCCTCATTTGTACTTGCATATAAATCTCGTATATCATCAAATGCACCTGTATAGGTAGCTGGATTACTTCGTGGTGTTCTTCCGATTGGGCTTTGATCTATATCGATAATCTTATCTATATTCCCTTCAATCCCCTCTACCGATTTCACTACAGTTGTATCGATTTCCTCTTTATTAAGTACATTTTTTACTGAATTAAACAAGATTTCATTAACAAGTGTTGATTTACCACTACCTGAAACCCCAGTTACTCCAATAAATTTACCAAGTGGGAATTTCACACTAACGTCCTTTAGATTATTTTTTCTTGCTTTCTTAATAACGATATTTTCACCATTACCTTCTCTTCTTTTTGATGGTACGTCTATTTTTTTGCGGCCTGATAGATAAGCTCCAGTTACAGAATTTTCATTCGCCATGATTTCATCAGGTGTTCCAACAGCAACTACTTGGCCTCCATGTTCTCCTGCTTTAGGTCCTATATCAACTATATAGTCACAAGCTAGCATCGTATCTTCATCGTGCTCTACTACTAATACAGTATTGCCTAAATCTCTCATAGAAAGCATAGTATTAATTAATTTTTCATTATCTCTTTGGTGTAAGCCTATTGAAGGTTCGTCAAGAATATAAGTAACCCCCATAAGTTTCGAACCAATTTGCGTTGCTAATCGGATACGCTGAGCTTCTCCTCCTGATAATGTTCCAGATGATCTATCAAGTGTTAAATAATCTAAACCAACATCATTTAAAAACTGTAATCTTGATTTAATTTCTTTAAGTACTAATTTAGCTATTGCATAATCTTTTTCACTTAGTTTTATATTTTGGAAAAATTCATAACTGTCTTTAATAGACATTTCACAAACTTCCGCAATATTTTTTTCTGCAACATATACTGATAAGATTTCTGGTTTTAATCTTTGACCTTTGCAACTACGGCATGAATCTTCTTTAATATACTTAGCCATAGCTTCTCTAGTTGCTCTAGTCATTCCAGATTTATAACGTCTAAGAATATTATTCGCTACACCTTCAAAATATATAATACGTGAACGCATTACTCCTTCATCATTAATATATTTATGAGTAATTTCTTCTTGATCATTACCGTATAAAATAATCTGTTGCTGTTCATTACTTAAATCCTTGAATGGAGTATCCATATCAATTCCGAAGTGTTCACATGCACATTTAATTAAACTTGGATAATATGTTGAAGTTGCATTATTATACACTAATATTGCACCTTCATTTATCGTTAAGTCTTTTTGAATAATTTTGTTAACATCTACTGTTTCGTGCATCCCTAAACCGTCACACTCAGGACAAGCGCCTTGTGGATTGTTAAATGAGAAGATACGAGGCTCTAAATCTCCTAATGTAAAATCACAATGTTTACAACTATACTTAGTTGAGAATAACTGTGTAGTTTCTTCTTTAACATCATCTATTTCTACTAAATCATTATTAGAAAGGTTTAGTGACGTTTCTAATGAATCAGCTAAACGTGTTTCAATTCCTTCTTTAATAACTATCCTATCAATAATTACACTAATAGAATGTTTTTTATTTTTATCTAATTCTGGAATATCTCCAACTTCGTATAATTCACCATCAATTTTGAATCGAATATATCCATCTTTTATTAGTTTATCTATTAATTTTTTATGAGTACCTTTTTTATCCTTAACAATCGGTGCTACTATTTGAATTCTACTACGTTCTGGCATTAACATAATAGCATCCACAATTTGACTTATTGAACTACTCTCAATTTTTTCATGATGATTTGGACAGTAGATTTCTCCAATTCTTGCATAAAGTAGACGTAGATAATCGTAAATTTCTGTTACTGTTGCTACAGTTGACCTAGGGTTTTTGGATGTTGTTTTTTGATTTATTGATATAGCTGGTGATAATCCTTCTATAAGGTCAACATCTGGCTTTTCTAAATTACCAAGAAACTGCCTAGCATAAGCACTAAGACTTTCTACATAACGACGTTGTCCTTCTGCATAGATAGTGTCAAAGGCTAGTGAACTTTTACCACTACCACTTAATCCAGTAATAACAACAAACTGATCACGTGGAATTTCTAAATCTATATTTTTTAGATTATTTTCTCTTGCTCCTTGTATTACTATTTTATTTTTCTTTTGCATATATTACCTCAATATTTCTATACAATCAAATTTTATTATTCATTGTAAAATCAATTTTGTACCCTATTTTTTTTAGACTCATTTAATTTTACATTAACTTCCTTATTATAACATAAATACAAATGAATATTAAAAAAGAAAGTTCTGAAAAACAATTTCAAAACTTTCAAATCATATAAATTTATTTTTGAATTGATAAAATACAATCATAAGATTTATCATATATAAAATTAACCTACTATTTAATCAATATATCAGTTCAAATTTTTACAATAAATCTATGATAAAATTCCCATTAAATTATCTATAATATTTTTCAAATTATTTTCTACATTCTCTAAAGTACTTCCCATACTATTTAATAATACATTCATATTTTCTTCAAAATCCTTAGGGAGAATTTTAGCATGTTCTTTAGCATACGATATCATTCTCTTTTCTCCTGGATGAGTAAGTTCATTTACTGCAAATATAATATCAAAATATGATTCTATAAAAGCCGAAATACGGTGATTTACACTTACAAGATCCCCTCGATTAAGGGCCTTTAAAATCTGCTTATCATAAGATGGTAAATTTCCAGTTAATAAACGAAAATTTTTCAAAATAATATTTTCTTTTAACTCTTTTGAGAATGGTACTGAAAATCTTTCTTTTATTCTATAAAATTCTTTATGTGGATCATATAGAATTTTACTATTTATCAAATTATGCAAAAAGCATGTTGTATATCCGTTACTCGCTTGATGTTTTTCAACAACATTTTCTATAATATTCTCAAAATCATTTATATTTCTATAAATAATATCTAAATCTATTCCATCAGATAAAATACAATTATCTTCTACTTCCCAAAATTGATTTTCTAACTCAATATAAGAACAATATTTACCTAAAATTAATTTTCTTACATCTTTATTAGGTATATTTCCACAATAAATATATAGGTCATAATCAGAACTTCTGTCATAGTTATTACCACTTCTAGATCCACCTAATACTATCGCCGTTATTTCTGGTAATTTAGTAAATTCAAACCAAAGACTATTAAATACTTCCATTTCATTATCCTTCCTACGTCGATATAATTACTATTACATATTATTCTAACATACATCCTTATTTGTTTATATACATATTTTAAACTTTTACTAAATATTAAGAAAAAATGGAGTGACTCAAAAATCGTGATTTCTGAGAAATCAGTTTTATCGAGTCACACTCACAAAGGTTCTGGGTC